>JAAUPF010000212.1 GCA_012034575.1 Richelia sp. CSU_2_1
GACTAACGGGATTGAAACGTCCAAATCCCAGTCCCGCTCAGAAATATTACAACTTTCAACTAACAGAATCCCGGCAACGGGATTGAAACTAAAAAGAAGGCTTGCAATCCGCAAGCCTTCTTAAAATTTTAATTGCTAAATTTCTCGCATTTTTTCTAGTTCGATAACTTTTTTGCCGTCTAGCTGAATTTTACGATCGGGATTGCTGTCTTTTTCCGTGTTGTAAAAATTTTGCGGGATGAGTGCGATCGGAGTTGTATAATATTATAACAAAGATGAAAGAGATTTTAAAATGCTTTCAATTAACAGAATCTCGGCAACGGGAATGTACAGCATTTTTCAGGTATGTGAGGTACATAACACAAGTAGGGACACGGCAATGCCGTGTCCCTACAGGCTATTGAATGTACTTCAAAAACTAGCAATCTGCTGTAACTTTTAAGGTAGCTTGTAACCGCTCGATCGCCCGTTCGTTTTACTTGTATGCGGACTGAAGTCCACACTACGAACCTAATATTTGTTAGGGTATTTTATAACCGCTCGATCGCACGATTAATTCTCCTTGACTCGGATTCCGACTGAAGATAAAAGCTCCTTCTTCTGTTTCGCCACTTGACAAAAATCAATTTGCTGGTCTCCGGATTCTACAACTTCGCCGTTGACGCGCAATTCGGCTACAATTTGTATTGATTCTGCCGTTTCGCCGCCTGCATTAGTAACTGCAAATGGTACGTAAAATTGCCCTTGAACTTCGCGAATTGGCTCGCTGCGACTGACAGAAATAATTGGAGGTTCCTGTTTTTTAGTCCGCCAGTTGTAGAGTACCAATCCAATTATATTAGCGAGGATGAAACAGGCGATCGTAAATGTCACCCATTCAGCAGGAGTTCTTTTCGATCGCCCTTCGTTACTTTCCGTCATACTGCTAATCTCCCCGCCGCGCCGCCAACTGTTGCCGGCAATCCTAATACTAACGTATAGTTCAACCAAATCGACCACGGGTCGCTAAAGCTGAGTTTGTGGAAGAAAAACAGCATCAATACAGACGCAGCCAGGGAAACTAAATAAGCCATTGTTGTTTCGCTGAGGGGACGCTGAAAAAGCCCCTGCTGCTGGTGTCGTTTTGCTTGATAAGTGAAGCCTGCGGCAAATACAATACAGTAGGAAATTAGCAGCGAAGCAGCAATAATTGCCAACTGCCAAGGTGGCGAAATCGCAGCGGCTAACATGGGAACTTCATCAGTCGGGGCGATGTTGAAAGCAATAATTACAGCGCCGATTAAAGTAGCGCCGATATCTGCTACAGTTGGATCGATCGTCAGTTCTTGTCCGCTGTCTGAACTTTGATAGCGATCGCCGCTTAAAAAACCGTTTGCTAAGGCTACTCCTAACGCAAATGGCAAGCCTTCAAAGATGATTTTTCCCAAAGTTTCTTGCACCGGAGTTTCCGGGGTAATTTCCCTCAGCAAAAACAGGACAAAGGCGGCGGTGACAATGCCGATCGCGATCGATTCTACCGCATCCATTGCAGCATCCCGCCAGCGGATGTCCTTAGTTTTGCGAAAACCTTCCGTGCGAATTAGCAAGAAAACCACCGCAAAAGTAGTGGCGATCGCGCTCAACATTTGCGCGGGTTCAGTATGCGAACCGATCCACCAAACCTCCATCGTATAAAGCAGCGGAATGCCGAATAAAAAACCGCCCGATGCACCTCGAATGATGTCGTTTAGTTCATTTTTCCACGGATTTTTACGGTGTTTTTTTCCCTTGTTCATTTTTTAGTTAAAACGCATCCTTAAAAAATTTGAAAATTAACTGTTTTTTCAACCTGATTAACCTGCTTCTTCGTAAGGTTTAAATTCAGGTCAAGTTTTTACGTAAGCTATTAAAAATTCCTCTCTAGAAATTCCTGCCTGAGTACAAATTGCTCTCAGTGTCCCTGATTTTATTTCATCGTGGTTAGGCATTACCAGCGGAGTCTCTGTTCCATCTGCATTGTCTCGCACCATGACAATATGTTCGCGTTCTCTCAGCATCCGGAAACCCAACATCTGGAATGTTTTAATGACTCGTCTTTTAGGAGCATCGACAGGAAATTTTGACATTAAATAGCTACCTCTGCCTCTACTAAAAAAGTTTCGATCGCAGGTGGTTCGTTTTCCATTATCTCTTTGCCAAATATCTCGATGTAGCAGCGAATAGCTGACTTAACATCCGCTAATGCCTCCTCATAGGTGTTACCTTCACCAACTACGGCACCTTTGATGCCAAGGGGATAGGCTACATAACCGTCAGGATGTTTTTCAATGATAATTCTAAATTGTTTCATTTTCGCCTCTTGATTTTTACGCTACTTTTATTATAAATCTTGTTGCCGATCGTAGTGTTTTCCACTGAAACAACTATATTTATTTTTTGCGTTCGATCGCAAGCAATCGCGCGGCTGCTGTACGCAACACCCACGCGATCTAAAATATTGTAAAACTTTGGCACAGAAACCGGGTTTCTTGGAAAAATCTCAGACGATCGACAGAAAAATTTACAAAGAAACCCGGTTTCTCAATTGGTAATTTGAGTTAAGCTGCTCTTGAAATCCTTGGAGGAACGATCGACAGTCGCTCTTTTTTCAGCAAGCAATAACCCAGCGCGATCGTTCTTACCATTCTTTCCGCCGCATTCGCAACTAATATTGGAGCTCGCTCAATTGCTTCGGCTAAATCGCAAGGAGTTTCCAGAATCGCCGTAAAAGCATCAATGCCGTGTTCGATATTGATCGAGGCATCTTTGCCGATGCTTCCAGCAATTGCAATCACCGGTAAATTGTAACGCTTGGCTCGCTTGGCAACTTCTACAGGAATTTTGCCTCGCGGTGTTTGAAAGTCAATACAACCCTCAGCAGTGATTACCAAATCACTTTCTGGCAACCAACGATCGAGCTCCAAATATTCCATCACAATGTCATAACGGGGGTGCAGTTTCGCTCCCAACAACGCCAATAAACCCGTCCCCAAACCACCGGAAGCGCCACTTCCCGGCATTTCTCGCACGTCTAGGTTAAAAGTTCGCCAAATCGCTGCTGCATAGTTTTCCAGCGCTGCTTCCAAGGATGCCACGACTTCGGGAGATGCGCCTTTCTGGGGACCGAAAACGCGGGCCACGCCATTGGGCCCGCAGAGGAGATTGTGCCAATTACAAGCAACATCGATTTGCACGCCATCCAATCGCGGATCGCGATTCTCCATGCTGATGCGATCGAGTTTGTGAAGTTCGCTGCCACCCAAACCGATGGGATTCCCGCAGGCATCGAAAAGTCCGACTCCCAGGGCCTGCGCCATTCCTGCACCCCCGTCATTCGTGCCGGAATCTCCACAACCGACTAAAATTCTTTCAGCACCGCGATCGAGAGCAGCTTTAATCAATTGTCCGACGCCATAGGTTGTCGTCAATCGCGGATCGCGGACATCACGGGGAACTAACCGCAATCCTGCCGCCGCTGACATTTCCAAAACCGCCGTTTTTTTAGCCGTACCGCCCAAAAAGCCGAAGTGAGATTGCACTGGTTGCCCCACAGGCCCCATAACTTCAATTTCATGAATCGTCCCACCTGTAGCTGCAACTAAGGCTTTTGTAAAACCTTCTCCACCATCAACTAGCGGTGCTTTTCTAATCTTGGCATCGGGAATCACTCGCAAAATACCGCTCGCAATGCAATCCGCAATTTCATCAGCACCGAGGCTTTCTTTAAATCCAGAGGGGGCAATGAGGATATTCAAGGTCATGATTCTTTCTCCTAAAGTGTGAAAAGCAATTGAAATCTGAAATAAATCAAAATTTGTGGCGAATTTCGACGGGAAATTCTCAATGGTAGTGCAGCTTATTTAACAGAATGAATTTTGTTGAAAACTAGCTCGGTAAAAGCCTGAATTTTCATTTTTTCGATCGCCAACTGGGAACTAGCAACATAAAGGCGCGGTCAGGACATCCTCCCTCATTTCTTCTTATTTCTTCCTTCTTCCCTTTTCCTTCTTATTTATTCCTCCTTTCTTCTTCCTTCTTATTTATTCCTCCTTTCTTCTTCCTTCTTCCTTCTTCCTTCTTCCTTCTTCCTTCTCCTATAACTTCAGTCCAATCCAGTGCCAGTAAGTCAGGTAAAACACAATTACTAAACCCAGATGTATTGGAATCATAATCGTACTCAAACGCAGTAAATCTTTGGCATGAAATCTCGGTTCTTCGCCGTCTTGGTAAATCAGCAACGCCTTAGAACTGACAGGCATCGTCAAACAATAGTCCATGCCTAAAGTGCCGATGAACATGACTGCAACTGGATTCAGATTCAAGGTAGCTGCTAAAGATAGAAATGCTGGTACTAATGCCACGGCTCTCGCAGCGTGAGATGTCATGTAGAGATGAGAAGTTAAGGCGATCGCAGTCAAGATTACCAGCACTAGAATTTGCGAACCCTGACTGCTAATACCGCTGATATGAAACGTGTGGTCGATTACCCACTGAGATGCGCCGGATTTTACGAGCGATCTTCCCAATACTAAAGCGGCACAGACAAATACAATCAGATTCCAAGACACCGAGTTGAGTGCTTCTTTCCAACTCATAACTCCCAGCTTCGGCAGTGCTAATAAGACTCCTCCCAAGATAGAAACCGTTGCAATCTTTAAACCGTGAACTCCCTCAGTCAACCACAAGCTCAACATTCCCAGGGCAATGAATAAAGTCACCCATTCCGATCGAGAAAAACTCGATTTTACAGCAGGGTCGATCGGGATTTGGAGCGGTTGCTGGCGCTGTTGTCGGTTAAGAAAGAAGTACAAAATCGCACCGCAAGACAGGAAACTGGCAGCGATTCCGAAAGGCAAACCGTATAAAGCCCATTGACCGAAGGAGATATGTTGCTGTGCCATCTGCATTAGTAATTCATTAGCAATCAGATGGGAACCGGCTCCTACGAGGGAGACGATTGTGGAAACCAGAATTATTGTCGGGATTAAAATTGCCAAACCGCGTCTAATTTTGGGGTCGGGCAATGCGGCAGTGACGCTATGGTAAATAGGTAAAGTAACGGCTGCTCTCCCTGATGTAGAAGGAATTAAAAAGGAAAGGGGAATAATCAGTGCTGCGATCGTCCAAAACAATCCACCCACCGTCTTAACGCGCCCTACAATAAATTGAGTCATCCGAGCGGACAGCCCGGTTTTTTGAATGGCATCTCCCAGTATGAAAGCACCAATCATCAACCAAATAATTTCATCTCCAAGGGCTTGAAAAAGTTGTTCTTGAGGAATTGCTCCGGTTAAAACTAGAGTCAAAGCAGCAACCAGCGCTACATAACTGGTATTCAGTCGCGTTAGCGTCCAAAGGATTACCGTCGAGCAAAAAATGATTAAAGACCAGCGTCCTGCACTGCTTAAATCCCAAGCAAAATTGATGGCAATTGCAGCCGCCATAATTCCAGCAATTGGTAGCATCGGTTTCAGCGGTTTTAAACGCTTTAACCTTTGTCGAAATTCACGATAATTGGTTGCTGCAAAACTCATGAGTTATTTCCTCGCTAAAACAACATTCTCGATCGGTATTTAGAAAGGCTTAAATCTCTCTTAATCTCCGATGAAGTCTAGTGGTCTTTCAGTTTTTATTTGACGGCATGAAACCCATGCAGCAGGGATGACAGGGATAGACAATTGCGGAAGAATGGAAGATTCTCCCCGTTTTTGTGTCTTTTCCTCTCTGCTTTAGTTCGATCCCATCATTTTTTAGGTGACAGAACACCAGTAGATGCAAAAACCAAGGTTGAATAACTGATTAACCTTTATTTAACAATTCCTTAATGAGAAGAGCGTGAAGAAAGCATGAAAAAATTCTTATCTTTCTCTAGGAAAAAACGCCTCGATCGAATTTAGGCTGTGGCGTTTGGCATTCGCTGACGGTTGAAAGACTGCAATCCTTGGCCCAGCTTGGGTTTTGTGAATTTGTACCTTCCGTAGTTTTGCGGTGCATTAAACTTCTCCAAATCAAAAACTCAAGAGCAGCCTGCCCTACAAATAGTTATGCGAGGATACCGCCTCGATTTCGCAAAAATCACCGAAAAAGTTGTTTGCTAGAATACATGGCTTGTGTCGCTTGCTCTATATGTAGGGGGCAAGTTGCTAATTAACCACTGTATATAGTGCTTCGATCGCTGGTTGGATAATTTATGCAGATAAAAATCTTTTTTTCCTCTGCTGGGAGTTAAGAGCGAGCTTAAACAGGTAAAATATATCTAGGACGATCGACCAAATCGATCGCGATCGTGCTTTTCATCAAAATTGACGATCGGCCCTTTCGGTACAAACAGATAAATTGCCTCGATCGTTTCGTCAATTCGCTCTTGCAATTCCTTGGGATATAAATCGATTTCTCGCGTTGCAAATTCAGCAAACTCTACGTCAAACATCCGCAGGATTTCGAGAGATTCGTTGTTGACTATTGTTTGAGTTTGCTTGTCCCACAACACCGGAACCGTGACTCTTCCCGTGTATTTCGACTCGGCTTTAAGATAGATTTCTTGCAAATATTCAGCGTGATTCACTGTGTCGGGAATTGTTTCCGGCGCTTCACTAAATTTCC
The DNA here is from genome assembly GCA_012034575.1 of Richelia sp. CSU_2_1. Taxonomy (GTDB): domain Bacteria; phylum Cyanobacteriota; class Cyanobacteriia; order Cyanobacteriales; family Microcoleaceae; genus Microcoleus. The sequence goes on from JAAUPF010000212.1 coordinate 6,622, forward strand.
ATCCCTTATCGCTCATAACTGCATCGACGATCGAGATTGAGATTGCATCATTTAACCCTTTGAGTTCTCGCATAATTAAGGTGCGGTGCGCCCAAGGACAAGCTAAGGAAACGTACAGATGATAGCGCCCTGCTGCTGCTTGAAAACCGCTAGATCCATCGGCTGTCACGCGATCGCGAAATGTTGTCGGTATTAGGTTAAACTGACTGCTACTATCCGATCTATTCCCGTCGGTTATCCATTTGCCTTCAACCATCATTCCTGATGCCATAATTCCCTCCTAAATTTAATGCTGCGATCGAGCTTTTGTGCGATCGTTAATTTTAATTGGTTGATTCCGATCGAAAGAATTTAAAAGTTTCAACAATTTGTACTGCTTTAAACAATAGCGATCGCTTCCGATTTTGTGGCACCTCACTCAATTAATATGGAGCAAGTATGAGGATGTAATATAACGCTTGACTTGTTATTGATTCTGCTTTTTTCTGCGATTTTACACTAACTTAATTCACCAAATCCGGGCGATCGAATAAGCATCAAAAATAACATCAACGCTTAAAATTGGCATCTGTTCCGCCATAGATTGTGAGATTATCATCCTGTCAAATGGATCGCGGTGATGCAAGGGCAATGAAGCTACAACCTCAATGTGGTCGAAACTTATTTCCAGTATCTCAATTCTATTAATTGCGAGCTGCTGCTTGATAAACTCCATAAAAGGCCTGCTAAAATTTAGCCTGCCTATGCTGTGCTTAATTGCCATTTCCCAGACGCTAGCTGCACTGAGTAGAATATCGTTATCTCCGTTGTCAATTAGCGCTCGCGCTGTTGTACTGAGTCTTAAACTATCAGTCGTGTACCAAATAAAGGCATGAGTATCCAACAATAACCTCATTCCATGTACTCCTTAAACTCCTCTAACGGCTCGTCAAAATCATCGGACATCCAAACCATTCCTTTGGCACTTCCTGCTTTTCGATCGGGTTTATCTTTTTTGGGAAGTGCTACCAATTTTACAACAGGCTGGTTGTCTTTGGCGATCGCAACTTCTTCTCCTCTCATCGCCGCTTCGATTAATTCCAACAGCTTTTCTTTTGCCTCTTCAATATCTACTTGATACATAACTTGCGCCTCCTTTTGTTGTTTGAAATTTGAGAATCCAGTTTTTTACAACATTACACAGTTTTTGACTGACTTTCTAATTCCTTAATTTTGTTCTGAAATTTTTCAACTTCATCAATCAACTGCAACAATGCAATTCCAATATCTGGTCTAACTTCAGGCTGGGCAGTATTATCAATTTGTGACTGCGCCCATTCTTGCAGTTGCTTTAACTTTCCTAGCTTGCTAAAGACAGGATTGCCATTATATTCGGAAATGCTTGCTACTTCCTGACTGAATGCAGCTAGCCTAGCAAAAAGTTCGTCTTTCCGAATGCCTGCCATATTTTGCTGATTCACTGTGTAATGCGCCAGGTTAGGAGCAATAAACGTCACGTTAGGTGGGTCTAAAAAGTTACTACCTAAAATTTGCGATGAATCAAAAGTTTCGCAAACAAGCTCGAATATTTTTCTAAATTGTTGCTGTTCTTCAACGCTAAGCGCGCGATCGAACAACACAGTATGAGTATGTGCAGTAATACCGCGATCTGTTGTTTGGCAATTTGCGGTACGGATTGTTAAATCCTTCAAAGGATATATTTTTTTCATTATTCATACTTCCTTTTGCTATTTGAGATTTGCAACTATTACGGTGCACACTGCGCACTCTACGTACTTGCAAGCCGATATTTTTATCAAAGAAACGACCACATTTGTTTGACTTTTTCTCGTACTTGCGCCAAATCATCTGAGGTTAATATACCCAGTCTCCTTTCCACTAAACTTTTTTGTAATGTGTTCAGTTTATGCAAGCGAACCACTGAAGGTCGCTTTAATCCTGCTTGTTTCCATTCCTGAATTTCGACATCAAAGGTTGTACGAGGGATTTGACTGGTTATTTTAGCAACGATCGTGTCTTCATCTCCCGCGTCCAACAGTATCAAACCAGGGCGGCGTTTTGTTTCGGTTGTACCTGCAAAGATAAATGCGACTATAACTAATTCTCCAAACTGATAATTAGTCATAGCTCACTCCTCATCGTAAATTGCGTCTGCTTCGCTGTAATCGGCAAAGAATTGTTCGGCGGCAAGACGCTGCCAATCTGTTTTTTCCTCTACTTCATCGGCTTCGGAGTTTGTTGGTTCCTTCACCAGAACAATTACTCTTACCTCTTGGTTAACTGCCAAGTATTTTAAGAGCTCGTCGGGAAAGTCTATTTTCCCTTCTGATGTGACTTTTGCTGGAAATTCGTAGGCTTTCATGGTGTGAGTTTGAGATTTGTGTTTGCCCAGTTATTGCTAGCTTAACATAATTTCAATTAGACAAATCTTCCTCCACCTCAACTGACTGCAACTGAGTCGGAGTTGCCGGAATCGCCGCAATAATGGCATCGATTACTTTAGCTACCGGAATAATCTGCATTCCCAACTCCGGTACGGGTTGATTCTTAGGAACGATCGCCCTTTTAAAACCCAATTTCGCCGCCTCCCTCAGCCGCAATTCTAATTGCGAAACCGGCCGCACTTGCCCTCCCAAACCAACTTCTCCCAGCAACACCGTGCGCGCGTCCACCACTCGATCGCGAAAACTTGCTACGATCGCGATCGCCACTCCCAAATCCGCCGCCGGTTCCTCAACTTTCAACCCGCCTACTGACGCCACGATCGCATCTAATTTTGATAAAGGAATCCCCACTCTTTTTTCCAAAACTGCTAAAATTTGCTGCAATCTCGCATTATCAACTCCAGTAGTAGCGCGGCGGGGAGAACCGAAACTTGCAGGGCTGACTAACGCCTGAATTTCTACTACAATCGGTCGAGTTCCTTCGCAAGCAACTGTCGTCGAAGTACCGGGAGAAAACTCATCGCGATTGCCTAAAAATAACTCCGATGGATTGTCTACTTCCCGCAAACCATTTGCTACCATTTCAAAAACACCGATTTCATGAGTCGCGCCGAAACGATTTTTCATCGATCGCAAAAGTCGGTGCGAAGCAAATCGATCGCCCTCAAAATACAGTACAGTATCTACTAAATGTTCCAAAACCCGCGGCCCCGCCAAAGCTCCATCTTTCGTAACGTGACCGACAATAAATAAAGTAATGTTTTCCCGTTTCGCAACCTGCATCAAAGCCGAAGTACATTCCCGCACCTGAGCCACCGAACCCGGAGCTGATGTTAAACTAGCAAAATAAATAGTTTGGATGCTATCAATCACCGCAATATTCGGTTTCAGTGCTTCTAATTCCCGCAAAACTACTTCCAAATCCGTCTCGGGAAGCAAGTAGAAATTCTCCGCTGAATGGTCTTCTGGATCTGCTTTAGATTCCCCGTTGCTATCAGATTTATGCCCGCCATTGCTGGATACTTCCACCGGATTCGCCACGCCCAAACGCTGCGATCGCAACTTCACTTGCTGGCCGGATTCTTCCGCACTAACATAAAGTATCCGATCCTTGCGCGCCAACTGATTCGCCACCTGTAAAAGCAGCGTCGATTTGCCAATTCCCGGTTCCCCGCCGATCAAAACTAGCGAACCCGGTACGATTCCGCCTCCCAAAACTCGATCGAGCTCCCCGTAACCAGAAGGCCAGCGAGACTGAGTTTGGTCGGCAATCTGCGATAATCTGAAAGATACCCTAGGCTGACCCTTCGACTTATCCGGAGGCGAACTGCCCACTTCCCTCGCACTCACCCCAGTCGAACCAGCCCGCGGCAAAACAGTAGGTTGTTCTACCTGCTCATCAAAAGAATCCCACTTCTGACAGCTAGGACACCTGCCAAAATATTGCGGTGACTCGTACCCGCATTCCCGACAAATATACTGGATTCGAGGTTTAGGCATTGCTTAAAAGAATCGATAGTCACCTTAACATTTCTAAAAGTCTGAACTCAAGCAACGATAAAGCTTTCAGACTACCGCCGCACAGGATTCAATTTATGTCTTAATAATAAAGTACAAAAATAAACATTATCGGAAATGTAACTTAAGGAGAGCTGGGGAAATTGGAAAACAATAAAGAAAAAATTTTGGTAGTCGATGACGAAGCGAGTATCCGCCGCATCCTGGAAACTCGGCTTTCCATGATTGGCTACGATGTCGTCACTGCGGCTGACGGCGAAGAAGCTCTCGATACATTTCGCAACAGCGAACCCGACTTGGTGGTTTTGGACGTGATGATGCCGAAACTCGACGGTTACGGCGTGTGTCAGGAGTTGCGCAAGGAATCGGACGTACCGATCATCATGTTAACTGCTTTGGGAGATGTGGCCGATCGCATCACTGGTTTGGAGTTGGGTGCTGACGATTATGTCGTCAAACCTTTTTCTCCGAAAGAATTAGAAGCCCGCATCCGTTCCGTACTGCGGAGGGTTGACAAAAATGGCGCTTCGGGCATTCCCAGTTCGGGAGTTATTCAAGTCACTAATATTAGGATTGACACCAACAAGCGCCAAGTTTACAAAGGCGACGAGCGCATTCGGCTGACGGGCATGGAATTCAGCTTGTTAGAACTGCTTGTCAGCCGCTCTGGAGAGCCTTTCTCGCGATCGGAAATTTTGCAGGAAGTTTGGGGATACACGCCGGAACGCCACGTAGACACTCGCGTGGTGGACGTTCACATCTCGCGGCTGCGGGCAAAGTTGGAAGACGATCCCAGCAATCCCGAATTGATTTTAACGGCCCGCGGCACCGGTTATTTGTTCCAGCGAATTGTCGAACCGGGGGAAGTCGGGTAAATAGTTGACAGTTGACAGTTGACAGTTGACAGTTGGCAGTTGGCAGTCGAGAGTTGAGAGTTGAGAGTTGAGAGTTGAGAGTTGAGAGTTGAGAGTTGATAGTTGAGAGTTGATAGTTGGTAGTTGATAGTTAGCAGTTGACCGACTATCAATTACCAATTACCAATTACCAATTACCGATTACCAATTACCAATTACCGATTACCAATTACCGATTACCAATTACCGATTACCAATTAC
>JAAUPF010000213.1 GCA_012034575.1 Richelia sp. CSU_2_1
GGCTTTGAGACTGGGAGTCGGAAATTTTGCTGAAATTGGCAGATTCGATCGCATCCTTATTTTCGCCAACTTCCTCCACAGCTAAAATTTGCTGATTTTTCTGACTTGAAACATGGCTTTGAGACTCAAGCTGTGAAACTTCCGGCGAAAACTGACTCTCGATCGAAGATAGATAATCAACCGCTTTCGCAAACTGCAATTTTGGGAAAAAAGGCGACTTTTCCCAGCGTTTCGCTACTGCCAACATATCGCGAGTCGGGCCGCCACCGTGGTCGCCAACTCCTGGCAACCAAAAAGCAGCTTGCAAACCAGTTTTCACCTGCCAGTCAAAAGCATGAGTTGCCATTTTCACAGATTCCGTACTTTCGCCGATCGGAGCCGACATCATGCTAAATATTTTAGTACCGTCCAACCCTTCCCATAAAAACACGCCGTAGGGAAATTCAGTTGTATCGTTCCAGCGCAACTTTTGCGTTACGAAATAGTCAACTCCACATTGCCGCAAAATCTGAGGCAATTGCCACCCAAAACCAAAAGTATCCGGTAGCCACGCTACCCGCATTAATTCTCCAAACTTTTCTTGCGCGTAACGCTGACCGTAAACAACTTGCCTCACCATTGATTCGCCGGAAATTAAGTTTAAATCTGGTTCTACCCACATTCCGCCGACAACTTCCCAGCGACCGACAATTACCTGTTTTTTAATTGCTGCAAATAAGTCCGGCCGATGTTCTTCAATCCAAGCATAAAGCGCCGGAGTCGAATGGCAAAAAATTAAATCGGGAAATTCCGCTTGCAGTTTCAATACCGACTCAAAAGTCCGCTCGGCCGCTGACCAAGTTTCCTCGATCGGCCACAGCCAAGCCAAGTCCAAATGAGCATGACCTAATAAATAGATTTCACCTATATATATAGATGTCGATAATTTCTCTCCACCATCTCCAATGGCAAAAACCCGATGCTTTTCTCTTCTCTCTGTGCTCTCTGCGCACTCTGCGGTTACATCCTCTAAATTCCCTGGAAAATTCCGTAGATATTTCAGCAAATTTTGCCGCAAAATAGAGAGAGATCGATCGAACTTTTGTCGATCGGGCAAAGCCGACCAATCAATGGAGGAAACTTGCCGAGTAATTTCAGATTGAAGCATTTCCCGCTTGACAAGAATTGCTTGATCGGCTACTATTTCGGTGGAAGAGTGTGGCAAATTTAAATTTGCCAAATTGCCAGTCAGAAAATTTTGCAAAATCTCCAATTCGTCAGCGACAAAACCCGGATCGAAACAATCAGAGTCAGCAGCTTCGTACAAACAAATCGATTGTACTAAAGCACCGCAATCGTGACCGGGACTGAGTAACCGCAAAATAACTAAAAATTCATCTCCAGGAGTTGCCGACGAACTCAGCAAAACTCGATCGGCACAATCAAATAAATCTCCCCGCCCGACTAACTCGCCATTGACAAAAATCAGAGCATCTTCTGCCCACCAAGTCAAACTCAACAGCAAGCGCAAACCTGTCACGGGATAGCCTCGCAAATTGTTAGGAACTACAAATAGCTGTCCCAAATGCAAAACTTGTTTGCCAGCAGGCCAAGCAATATGTCCTTTCTCGTTAAGTTCGGCAATTTGCCAGTTACAAATATTTACTTCAGATACCGCAGAGTCAGCATCAGAGTACATCCAGCCAGACTGAACCTCCACTCGACTGAGGTGGCGCAACTTTTCGATCGATTCAAAAATATTATTGCTAGCAGGTGGCACGGAAGCGCTCATATTTGGCTAAAATAGGACTTAGGCAAGAATTAGGGAGGGGATGGAACCGCGAAGACGCGTTCGGCGAAGCCGTTCCCGAAGGGTAGAACACGAAGAAATAAGAGGAAGTAAGATTTTTTCTGAGGTTGCTGGCTAAGTTCTCTAAAATTTATAAGCTGACCCGAATTTCGGGAAGTTGCCAGCGACAGCGCAGCCAGCTCAATTAATATCCAGGCTAGATCTTACAACAAAATTGAGTAAGTCGGACGCAAAGGACGATCGATTCTCCCAACCAAATCTTACATTTCAACTAAAACATAAAATTATGGCTGACTCTTATCCAGGTCCCTACCAAAGCAAATTATTAAAGTTCATATCCAAACAGTCCCGCCAAGTCGCCGATAGATGCGATCGAACTTGGCGCGAAATTAAAGTTGTCACCCTCAACGCTACGCAAATTATGCTTTACCCGGCATACTTGCTCGTGCAAGGTTCGCGGATGTTGGCCAGACAACTTCGGGAGTCAACTCAAAAAGTAGATTTGCCGGAATTGTCAGAATTTGTCGGTGGCGAGAATCAAAATTTGTCGGAGGTGGAGATTGGTTCCGAAAGCGCGATCGGAGAAATTTTGCACCTTGCCGAAAACTTGCTGTTGCCATCGCAAACTGCTACAAGTTCTCACAACTTTTCGTTTGTTATAAATTCGACAAATACGGCAGCAGATATTCAGTTGCAGCCGGAATTGCAATTGAGCGGAAAAATCGCAAAGGCGCAAAAAAATTCAGTTTTAGAAACTCAACTTGCCAAAACTCCGATCGATGATAGTGTTGCCGAAATTAGCAATAAACCTCAAGTTCAGGGAATCGCTACTTTTATAGCAGCCCGCACTTTAGTCTTGGTCGGAACCGAAAATCAGATCTTAGATATCTTGACATCGGAACAGCAGGAACTTCTCGAAGGTCGCATAATTTGGGAAGTCGCCAACTCCGGGCCAGAACGGCGGCAAATTGCTGAAAAAGAATTAAAATTTAATCTCGGTTTAGAGTCGGCTGCCGAAAAATCCAAACATTCGCCAGTTGGTCGTTTTTGGCAACTGATGACTTGGATACAAACAAGTCCGATCGCGCTCAAAAGAAATCAGTTTGGTGAATCAATCCTCGCAGTCAAAAAAGCAATTAATGCCAGCGCTAATCGTAATTTAATCGCAGCCCAAACAGCAAGCGCGCAATTACAGGGATTGCAAATCGATCAACCGGCAATTTCCGCATCAAATTCGATCGACCAGAATTCACCAGAATTCAACTTTAACAACAAGTTCGATCAACCGACAAATAACCTATCCTTCGTCACGTTACTCGATCGCGCCGCCGCCAATCTCGAAGAAATTAGCCTTCTCCCAGTATCAAAAATCACTGATACATTCACCGAAATCGGTCCAGCCAACCCGGACAGCAATTTAAGCCCTTCCGCCCGCGAAATCCTCGAAACTTACGCCCGCAGTATCGAATCAGCGATTTGGTCTTCCGTAGACTACCTCCTCGGCAAAGAAACGGCAGCCAGCGATAATACTGAAAAATCTGTCGCCATTAAGTATTATTTAGAACATCAGAGACTTAAAAATACGGAGACGAACGGGAGCGAAGCCGATCGACCTTGGCTGAATTGGCAAGACTTATTTGGGGAACCCGCACCTGGCACAACTGTAGGGGCGGCGCCCCCGTGCCCGCCCTCCTCCTCCATAACGCCCCCGTGCCCGCCCTCCTCCATAACGCCCCCGTGCCCGCCCTCAATAACACAAACCAGTATAAAAGTCAACCTCAAGACGACAGAATTAGAAAAATTGCCAGAGGGTCGATCGGTCTCGATCTCAACCTCTCCTTACCCAGAGGCAATTCAAGGCCTGCTCGCGCAGCTCAAGCGCAGCTTATTCACAAAAGGGGAAAAAAGTCAACCCCAAGAAGCATCAAATTTACCAAGTACCCAACAAAATAGCGCAGCGCGCGCAGAGTCAGGATCAACCCCAGGCGACGCCCAGGAAGCTCAACCGCCAAAACCAACAGCCAACAACGCACAAATCGGCAAGTCCCCAGCAGCGATAACTCCACAAACCAGTAGATTCGTCGCCACGGCCAGCACTGGTTCCGCCTCAAAATCAAAAAATCACAGCGCAGACCCAGAACAGGGAAACGACTACTTAGAAACCAAAGCAGAATCGATGGGATATATCAAGCACCCGTTAGAACAAGTGCTCGAATGGCTCGATCGAATCATGCTGCGGCTAGAAACAATCGTAGAACAAGTCTGGAAATGGGCAAAAATTAACTTGCCAAAAATCATCAGAAGCAAAGATAAAATTGACTAATCTTTGGCATATGATAAAAAAGTTGCGGCAACAGCAGCAGCAAATCAGCCCAGCTCGATCGTATTCTTGGAGAATCTCACAGTGGTAACCCTCAAAATCGTAGTTAATGTAGTTGTCCTATTCTTTGTTTCCCTGTTCATATTTGGATTTTTGTCCAATGATCCGGCCCGCAACCCCAACCGCAGAGACATGGAGTAGGGTAATTTTTACCCACAACAGTGTCAGGGCTGTGATGTCGCAGCCCCTGCAACAGCAGAAGGTTAAACAGTTGACAGCTTGCCCGCTCGCCGGCCGTTGGGTTGACAGATGAGGGCGACGTTTTGAAGATGGGGATTTACACCCCACCCTAAAAATATTCCGCCGTCATACAGGGGTTTTAAACCCCTAAATTTTAATAAGGGGAAGGTAAGAATCAAAGAAAAAATTTTAGTTGGAGTTGAAAGCTGACTCAAAAATCACAATTGTATTCAGACTAATGCCCCGAACCCGAACTCTTCTGAATTAAAAAAAAACTTGACCTCGCCAACAAGCGAGGTTATCTTATGGCGGGAGCAAGTTTTATAGCAGTTGACAGTTACATAGTACCCGAATCAAACCGTTGATGCGGAGGCGGGGTCAGGACTCTATTAAAATCCCTCTAAAATCTCAAATCGGATGACCGAAAGCAATTTGCAAGCTCCCGGATCGATCGGTGGGGTCGCTTTCTTCAATCTAAAATCTAAAATCTAAAATCTAAAATCTAAAATCGATTGACTCACCTTTTGTAATTATGCCTTATCCGGTACCGCCGCCCGAACCCTCTGCCATCATCTACATCGCCAAACCCAAAAAAGCTGCCCTCGTTGTCGCGGCCAATGATGAAGACACTCGCAGCAACTCCTCAGAAATACCGGAATCAACTCCAGCAACAGTTCAGTCGGAACCAACACCGGCCCCAGAACCCGAACCAACCGCTGAACTTCTCGGCCCTGCGGTAGAAACCGGTCAGCCTTCAGAAATCGCAGCCCCCCTAGCCACAGTGGAAAGTGGCGATGCTACGGTGGGATTTCAAAATCAGCCGCCAGTTAGAGAACGTGAAAGCGGGGAAACTCAGAAAGATTCCTCGTTTACTACTTACCATTTGTGGCCGGTGCAGCGTCCGATTCGTAGTTTGAATGGAGAAGGAACCGCAGAGGCGCAGAGAAGCCAGCGCGTTGCGGGGGTTCCCCCCGTTGTAGCGACTGGCGTGGCGCAGAGAGAAGAGACTCCAAAGACGGAAGAGAGGAAGGGAGGGGAGTTAGAAAATAAGTCCCCTGAACCTTCGGAGATTCCGGTTCCAGAACCGACCCCAGAACTACCTCCGGGCCAGCAACAGCAGTTAGAAATTCCAACTCCCGGAACGACCCCAGCACCTAAGCCCCAGCCTCAACCGAAGCCCAAGCCAGCCACGCCACCCGGACAGCGCACTTCACCGTCCCAGCGAACGGTGCCTTTTCCGGTGACTCCGGCGGATACCATCGAAGTTAAAGCCGACAGCCAAGAATTCGACGACAAACAGCAAATTGTCACGGCAATTGGTAATGTGGTGGTGCGATTCCGGCAGACGGTAATTGATGCCGATCGCGCGATCGTCAATTTAGTCACCCGCCAAGTGGTAGCATCCGGTAAAGTCGCCTATACCCGCGGCCAGCAAGTAGTGCGGGGCGAACGGATGGTGTTCAATCTCGGCTTGAATGCTGGGGAAGTCGAACAGGCCAGCGGTGAAATTTTCTTGCCCGCCGCCAGTACCGATTTGACGCCGACACTACCCACAGATATTAGCGCCGGGACTCTTCTGGACCAACCGCTAAGCGATCGAATTACCAGCCAGCAGCCCGTGCGCGGAGTAAAATCACCAGGTGCTGCTACAGTAGTTATAGGTGGTGGCGGTCAATTAACCGCCCCCCAAGTGACCGGCGCTGTCAACCGCATTCGCTTTGAAGCAGAACGCCTCGAACTGCGACCCGATGGGGTTCGGGTAGCAACCAATATTCGGATTACTAACGACCCGTTTTCCCCGCCAGAACTGGAATACAGGGCGAAGACGGCGACAATTAGAAGGATTTCGCCCACGGCCGAGGAACTGGTGACAACTAGACCCCGTTTGGTGTTCGACCAATGGCTAAAAATACCCGTATATCCCCGCAGACAAGTGTTCGACAGCCAGCAGCGGAACGGCCCCTGTTTGACTTTTGGTTACGACGGGCGGGATCGGGGTGGTTTGTACGCTGAGTGTGCCTTTGAGGTGCTGCAAAATGGGCCGGTACGGCTGAGTTTAACTCCTCAGTTTTATATTCAACGGACGATCGAAAAAAGTGGCGGCAATCCCTTTTCTACCGACAATTTCGGGCTGAAAGCGAAGTTGGGCGCTACCCTCGGCCCACGTACCAGACTCGACGGGTCGGCGATATTTCTGAATTTCGACAATTTCCCGGATTTGGCTGAAAAGGACTTTCGGGGCAATTTGCGGCTGCGACAGTCGATCGGCACTCACACTCTGGCTGGGGAATATAGCTACCGCGATCGGCTGTTTAACGGCACTCTGGGCTTTCAAACCGTTCACAGCAGCCTCGGTGCCGTTCTCTCTTCCCCAGTAATTCCCCTCGGCCGATCGGGCATCAATCTCAGCTACCAAGCTGGTTATCAGTTTATCAATGCCGATACCGATCGCGCCGACTTGCTCGAACCCGTGCGGGACAACAACCGCACCGATCTCGGCCGCTTTCAAGCCAGCGCCGCTTTAAGCCGTGGCTTTAACCTGTGGCAGGGGGAACCGCTACCGCGCACTCCCACGCAGGGTTTGAAGTACACGCGGAACCCGGTGATTCCTTTCTTGAAACTAGCTTTGGGAGTTAGGGGAGTTGGCAGTTATTACAGCAGCGGCGATCGACAAAATTCGATCGCCGGCAGCGTTGGCATTGAAGGGCAATTCGGTCATTTCTCCCGCCCTTACCTAGACTACACTGGGTTTAACGTGACTTATACTCAGGTGGCGCGGGACGGTATATCACCATTTTTGTTCGATCGTCTGGTAGATTTGAGAGTCTTGTCTTTTGGACTTGTCCAACAAGTTTATGGAGGGTTTCGAGTTGGGTTTCAAACTGCTATTAATTTAGAAAGCGGGGAATCGCTCAGTACAAATTACACTTTGGAATACAGTCGTCGCAGCTATGCAATTATTTTGCGTTTTAATCCAGAACGTCAAGTTGGCAGCGTGACTTTTAGAATTAGCGATTTCAACTGGAATGGCACTCCCCAGCCTTTTTCTGGAGACGTGCGAACTGTAGAAGGAGGAGTACGCTTATCAGATTAATTCAATTTGAGAATGACTACTGACTAATAACTACTGACTAATAACCAATGACAGAAGTGACGGCAATATCTGCACAAGCAGTGGATCTGCTGGTTCACTACGGTTTTGACCTAGGTGGCAAGAAAGCAGAGAAATTGGCGGGCGAATGGCTGAATGAGTACCCCGGCTATTGGCTGCGTTTAGCAGTGGTGGAAGCGCTCTATCAAGGTCGTTACAAAGCTGTTTCTGTCGGACAAATATTGAGTATGTGGCAACGAATGGGTCAACCTCTCTATCATTTCAATCACGAGTTTGAACGTTTGGTTTGCAGCAATTTTCCTCAAGATTTAACGGGTGAAAGTAATGCTAAACAGTTGCAGAAAGATACAGTTTTCTCGAATCCTGAATCGGATATCGGTGTCGCAGAACTAGATTTGTTGCCACCACCAGAGGCAGAGTCCGATCGGACCCAAGATGTAGAAGTCCCCAAGCTCGAAACTGAGGAAATAGGAGAATTGCCCGCAGTCGATCGCAGCCAAGAAAATGCGGAAGTTGTGATTATTAATGAGGAAGATTTAGCTTTAAATGCTGTAGCCGATCGAGCCGAAGCCGATCGAATTTTGGCCGATCGATCGATCGAGCAACCTAGCCCAATCGTCAAATACCCTGACTTTCACTCCAAATTAAAGGCGATTGCCCGATCGGGTAAAAGCCAAAAGGGAGACAGAAGAAAAAAGTTGTAAATTTTGATAATAGGTAATAGGTAACAGGTCAACTATCAACTGTCAACTGTCAATTTTTAGGACTTCCTCCCATGCGAATTTCCGAACAAAAAGATGCCTGTTCGGTGCCATTTGCTTGCTTGACAACGCTGGTGCGGAGTCGCAGATTGGGCATGAGATACCACAGACGTTCTTCAGCATGGAGAGTGTCTGATTCTGTAATCAATGTCAACACGTCATCTGCACCCATAACGTAGCGACCGGTGTTCTTGTCTTGGAGAACTTTGCCTTCGCTGGGGTTGTCGGGATTAGGGACGATCGCTAATATTGTAGAACCGATTTGTTTGCTAGCGGTGCGATCGGGAACGCCATCCCAACTAATCCGAACGCAGGTTAGCTTAGTTGACGCCCCGTTAATCGAGTGTTGTTCGCAAAGTTTGACGACTGCGGGATCGGTGGCTGTCAGCATTTCTATTTTCAGGTCAGATTTACCGGCCTGCAATTCCCCTGAATGAAGATTGTGTACAGTGCGCTGGGAAAACCATTTGCCTGCACTTAACTCAAAAAACTCGATCGCATCCATGAATTTTGTCTTTGAACTCAAAACTTCTCTATCTTTTATATTTTAAAGTAATGGGGCGCGCCTGCACAGTTTTCGAGAAGTTCTGAGTTAAGAAAGATGCAACTGGTATACTAAAATCAAATTGTAGGGTGCGTCAGGCGAATTTCTCAAAGGATGATTGAGGGTTTAGAGGTCTGACGCACCTTACTAATAAATTTGTCGCATTTAGCTTCAAAAAGAACTCTAAATATGTCGCAATTTATAGATTTGTCGGTGCCTTTGGCGCTGTTAAGTTTAATTGTGTTAGCGGCGGTTTATTTTAGTTGCATCCCTTGAAACTTTAAAATTAAAAGTTAAAAATCCCAAATAAGATAGTACCGCTAAACGAGCTAGTTGTCAACAATCGCAAAACAGAGGGTGTGAGATCGGTAGCAAACAGGTCATAAATATGTCATGCTAAGAAAAGAGAAAAGTTTCTCGCTCTGGTTTTGGGCAAGGTGCAGCTAGCGATCGCATACATTTGAGAAAGACATCCACAAATTTATGAACGAGTTTACACAAGGGTTAGATAAGATGCTGCCCGCAGAACAGACGCACTGTCTAGGAATCCTGCCAAGTCAGCTAGCCGCCACTTCGGACGCCGAACAATTATACAGCTTACTAACAGATTACAATTTTATTGAAGCCAAGCTGTCAGCATCGGGAATACAGCCACTAATAGAAGATTACGATTTAGCAACAAATCTCGATATTGTCACCTCCGATCGAAAAGCAGACACGCTTAAATTAATCCAAGAAGCAATTAGACTTTCTGCTCACATTCTAGCCAAAGACAAAACCCAACTAGCAGCCCAACTAATTGCCCGCTTGATGTGCTTTCAAATTCCCGAAATTCAAGCACTGCTAGCACAAGCAAAACGCCAGAAAAAAACCTGGCTGCGACCGCTAACGCCCAGCTTTACCCCTCCTGGCGGGAGATTGCTGCGAACCCTCACCGGACATACGGATTGGGTACAAGCTGTGGCAGTTACTCCTGACGGCAAGCAGGTAATTTCTGCTTCCTCAGATCACAATCTCAAAGTTTGGCACTTAGAAACAGGGACAGAACTTTTCACCCTCAAAGGTCATCTTACCTACGTCAACGCTGTCGCAGTCACCCCCGACGGTACTAAAGTAATTTCCGGTTCTTGGGACAATACTATTAAAATATGGGATTTAGAAACTGGAACCGAAAAATTTACCTTTGTAGGCGATACTTTTGCGGTAGAAGCTGTAACAGTAACTCCCGACGGCAAGCGAGTAATTTCCGGTTCCTGGGACGGCAGTATTAAAGTTTGGGATTTGCAAACTGGATCGGTAATTTTTAATCTCAAAAGTCATGCCAGTTTTGTACAGTCGGTAGCGGTGACTCCTGACAGCAAACGGTTGATTTCCGGGTCGGGAGACAACAGCATTAAAGTCTGGAACCTAGAAACTGGAAAAGAACTTTTTACTCTGACAGGTCATCAGGATTGGGTAAAAGCTGTAGCAGTTACTCCCGACGGCGAAAAAATAATTTCTGGTAGTTATGATGGAACTGTTAAAGTTTGGAGTTTAATAACAAGAGAGCAACTTTTTACCTTAGGAATGCACGCCAGTTTCGTCCAAGCTGTGGCAGTTACTCCTGACGGCAAGCGAGTAATTTCGGCATCCGGCGACAAAACATTGAAAGTTTGGAATTTGGAAACAAAAGCAGAACTTTTCACTTTTATCAATCACATTGCCCCGGTGAATGCTGTTGCAGTGACTGCGGACGGGAAGCAGATTGTGTCTGGTTCCTCTGACAAAACTCTCAAAGTTTGGCACTTAGAAACAGGAAAAGAAAATTTATCATTTGCAGGTCACGACGACTGGGTAAATGCTGTTGCAGTAACTGCGGACGGTACCAAAGCAATTTCCGGTTCTGGTGACAACAGTATTAAAGTTTGGAACCTAATAAATGGAGAAGAACTTTTTACGATTACGGGGCATAAAGATTGGGTAAAATCGATCGCAATAACTCCAGACAGCAAGCACATAATTTCTGGTTCTGGCGATAAGAATGTCAAAGTTTGGAATCTGGAAACAGGGGAGGAGATTTTCACTTTCACAGGTCATACAGACTGGGTAAATTCTGTTGCTGTTACGCCTGACGGAAAGATGGCAATTTCGGGTTCTGGAGACAAAACTATTAAAGTTTGGAGTTTGGAAACGGGAGAGGAACTTTTTACATTTTCCGGTCATGCTGACGGCATAAAAGGTGTTGTAGTTACTCCCGACGGCAATCGGTTAATTTCGGCTTCTGGCGACCAAACTCTCAAAGTTTGGAGTTTGGGGAAAGAAAAGAATATTTTTGCTAACCTCGGGAATTTCTTAACCAAAAATCAACTTTTTACTCTCAAAGGTCATGAGAGTTTTGTGAATGCTGTGGCAGTTACAGCCGATGGCAAATGGGTAATTTCTGCTGGGCGGGAAACAACTCTGAAAGTGTGGAGTTTGTCAAGTCGAAAAGAACTTTTTACTCTGGCTGGTCATGCCGATGCGGTAACATCTGTGGTGACTGTAGGAACAAAGGCAATTTCTGTTTCGGATGACAATACGCTGAAGGTTTGGGATTTGTTAAGTCGAGACGTAATTGCTAGTTTCAGAGGAGACAGTGCACTGAAAGCTTGTGCAGTTGCACCCGATGGGGTGACAATTGTGGCAGCGGAAGCATCGGGACAGGTGCATTTTTTGAGGTTAGAAGTAATACCAAATCCGGGTTTCCCATCCCCGTTATAATTGGTATGGTGCGTCGCTATGAGATCTCCCAATAGCAACGAGAGTTGTTCGTAGCGACGCACCCTACATTTACTACATTTACGAGATTATAA
>JAAUPF010000214.1 GCA_012034575.1 Richelia sp. CSU_2_1
CCCACTCTCCCCTCCCCCACTCTCCCCCTCTTCAATCTATGGTACGTGGCAACTACGATCGACAAAAACCCTACCTCCACAATCCTCGCATCAACAAACCAATTGAGGAAATCTATGCAGACTTAGACGCCTTTAGCTGGGAGATATTTGAAGACCAACCCCACCGCTTCGATACCGTCAGTTTCTACGTCTTACTTCCCCCCTTAAACTACGAAGGAAAATTCATCAAAGGACTCTTTTTCAGCGAAGGAGTCGAACTGATAAACAAACTATTTCCCCAACTTTCCGATGCGTTTTTAGCCTTTACCTATTCTCCCGGCATCTCCTATTCTTGGGCACCAGTAGCCGACGCTTATTCCAGCTTGTACAAAAACCCAAAGCGCGATCGATGGTTTCGCCAAACTTATCCCGATCGCGCCCTCAAACCAATTATACCCCTACAAGATACCGATTTCGTCAACGAATACTTACTTTGCCCGAGAAACGTTCCTGAAAAAGACATTGACCTCCTCGCCGTCGCCCGACTTTCCGAAGAAAAAAACTTGCCGATGATTGCCAAAGCCTTAAAAGTTTACCGCCAAAAATACCCGCAAAAACCGATAAAATTAACAGTTATCACCGGACATGATTTCGATCCTAACACGATGCAAGGTCTGGACGAATACGCCTTAAAGGAATGGCGGCAAGTCGAAACAATTTTAAGCAATCCTTCCGACTACATTACTTTAGTGCCGAGAGTCGATTACTACAACGAAATGCCTGTATATTACTCGCGATCGCGCGCATTTGTCCTCGGTTCGTTGCTGGAAGGAAAAAACCGGGGAATTACCGAAGCAATGAGTTGCAACGTGCCAGTAATTTGTTTTGAAGAATTCAACCAATATGCCAGAGGAGATGCGCCAGTTTTTCCCCAAGGTGCGGGGCTTTACGCTAAATTTGACCCGGAATCTTTAGCCGATACTATTCATACAGTATTGGAAAATCAAACCGAATTCAAACCGCGATATCAGTATTTAAAACATTGCGGTCGGAAGAACTTTTTCAACACTTGTATTGACAGTTTTCCCTACTACCAGCATAACATTCCCGATTACAAACCGGGAGATGCGTTTAACAATTTGTGGCTGGATTTAGCAGTGCAGCAAAACTATCAAGTCAGTTTGTACGACTTTTTGTATTCGCGATCGCCCATTTCCCACCTGCGTGGCATTGATGTCATTAGGCAAAATCTCAGCGAACTGACAAAATTTATCTAGTGCAATACTAGATATAAAAGAGCTTATTGCTGAAGTTGTCTGATTCCATCTTGTGCTTCTTTATAGCGATCGCTGTTTCCCTGCTGCTGAAACAAACTGGCCGCTTTTTGCAAATCCTCAATGGCACTTTTTTTGTCTCCCAGTTCGTTGCGGACGCTGGCTCGATTGTAGTAGGCAATACCATCGTTAGGATCGAGACTAATAACTCGATCGTAATCGGCGATCGCACCTTGTTTGTCTCCTAATGCCAATCGAGCGTTGCCGCGATTTCCGTAGGCTTCAGCATAGTTAGGATTGAGGCGAATCGCCTCATTAGAATCAGCGATCGCGCTTTGAAAATCTCCCATATCGTAACGGACAATTCCCCGATTGTAGTAAGCAAGAGCATCGTTAGGATCGAGACTAATAACTCGATCGTAATCGCCGATCGCACCTTGTTTGTCTCCCAATGCCGCTCGAGCATTGCCTCGATTGCCGTAGGCTTCTTTAAAGTTAGGATTGAGGCGAATAGCCTCATTAAAATCGGCGATCGCGCCCTGCAGATCTCCCTGCTTGTAGCGATCGAACCCCCGAGCCAAGTAATCATTAGCATTGTTAGGATCGAAGCTAATAGCTTCGTTTAAACTAAGGATTTCTCTTTGTTTGTCTCCAAACTCTAAGCCGAGATTAATTTCTTTGGCAATTGCTGCTACTTGCTGGGGGGGTTGGCCGATCGCAAATTGAGAGGGGGCGAGGATAATTATTGTTTGGGCGATCGCTACTGCAAATCTGTGAGGAAGATTCATTTTTTAAACTCTCCTGTGAGATTTTTTTAAGTTACCAGTCCCGATCGCGCATTTATATCGCGTCCGGTCGATTAACCATAGTAAAAAATGGTTCGCAGTCTCAAACCCAAGTCCGCAACATACTGCGGACGCTCGCGTCCCCACTACGAACGAATCCGATCGCGGTCAAATAACCGGACATGATATTATACCGCGTGTGGCACATCTTACTATTACTAGAAATTGTATCGCAACGCAGTAATACGTAGGTGCGCCGAGGCGCACCTTACCGCGATCGCAAACCGATCTATTTTTAAGATTCTACTGTTGCAAACAACAGCGATTCCAGTCGCTGCAAAGCAACTTCCAAATCGTCATTAATCACCTGAAAATCAAATTCCGCCGCCGCTTCAATCTCCTCCTTAGCCCGCAGCAAACGGCGCGATATCGCACTTTCTGAATCTTGCCCGCGACTCCGCAACCGCCGTTCCAATTCCTCCCAAGAAGGAGGTAAAATAAATACTCGCAAAGCCTCTGGAAACTTATTTCTAATTTGCCTCGCCCCTTCGAGTTCAATTTCCAATATCACCCATTTTCCCTCACTAATTCCTTGCTGGATACTAAAATACGGAGTACCGTAAAAATTGCCCGCAAACTCAGCCCATTCGGCCAATTCGCCAGCCTCAACCATTTCCTCGAAACGGCTGCGGCTGACAAAATAGTAGTGTTGTCCCTCAATTTCTCCCTCGCGGGGAAGGCGAGTTGTTACAGATACCGAAAGATACAATTCCCGATGGCGCTTGAGGATCGATTTTACTAGGGTGCCTTTTCCCACACCGCTAGGTCCTGTCAGAACAATTAATTTACCTGTTTTCATGTTGCAATAGAAACACCTAAAAATTTAGTTTTCGTTTACTTTAAACCCTAGGCGTTTAAATTGCAACCATCGAACTCATTCCTCTCTACCTTGAGTGTCTTTGTTCGCTACAAAACGATTTGCCACAGTTTCCGGCTGAATTGCCGAGAGAATTACGTGACTCGAATCAGTAATAATTACCGCCCTCGTGCGGCGGCCGTAAGTAGCATCAACTAATTGCCCCCGTTCGCGCGCATCAGTAATTATACGCTTAATTGGTGCGGACTCGGGACTGACAATGGCAATGACTCTGTTCGCAGATACAATGTTGCCAAAACCGATATTAATTAACTGAATATCCATGAATATCTCAATTTATTAGGTGAACGAGAAACTGTTAATCCTTAGTTCTCATCCTATATAATAACATTTTTTTTTTAGGATCTAAAATTATTCGTAACTGATTTTTTTGTTTTTTTGAGGCAGAGTCCGCCTCTCTTTATCAAATCTTTAAAAAAATAATGCTGTCGGTCGCTCTATATTAAAGATTCAGTAAATTTTTCGATTTTTAGTTGCTAAAATCGGGTATTAGCTGTTGGGGAGCGAGCGAGTAAAGTGTTAAGAAATATCAAGCAAAGCCCAAAGTCAATTTTCAGTAACAGTACCGATCCAAGTCACAAAAATATTGATACATACTCCGATATACTGACAGTGAATATACTAAGGTTGAGCTGGTTGAGCGGTAATTAAAATTGACACCAGGCAGTTGAAATCGATCGGTTGAAAATTCGGCGAACGTTCTGTAAAATAGATCGGCGATCGCGCTACCTCCAGAATCGAACTTCCTAAGATTCTTGACATCCGTTAAAAAATCCGATCCTGAAATTACTTCGTGCTTCATGCTACCAATCCTCTCAATTTTGCCCCTAGCCCAAACACCGCCCGCACCTCAAGAAATCCTGCAAATCCAAGAAGTCCGGCCCTTACCGGGGCAATTAGACAACATATCGGTATTTAACAGCAACAGCCCCGAATTAGTGCTGCAAGAAGGAATTCTACTTTCAACATTTCCTCCTGACGGCAAAAGATTTCCCGCCGCCCATTTAAACTTTCCCTTTCAAGGGCGATTCGATATCTTTGCCCATCACATCGCCCGCGCCACTTCTCCGGAAGATTTGCGGACGCTTTATCAAGGAGTAATTGTTTACAATCCGGGCGATCGACCTGTAAAATTAGATGTATTGCAAGCAGCAAGTTATCTCAGCCAACCCGACGCACCTTTTATTGAATTGCCGCCGCAAGTCGATAATTCAAACAGCAACATTCACGCCGGCCCCGGCAGCCGCGCCGTCAATGATGTTCTCAGGGGAAAAAGACAGCCAGAATTTCCCCCGCAGTTAATAATTCCACCGGGAAAAAGCGAAATGTTAATGAATCATCCGATACCGGTGCGAGAATTGAAACCCCCCTTAAACGGTCGATCGACCTTGATGAGATTGCGCAGTGACGGTAAAATTTATGTTGCCAGTTTGGCGATGTTTGCCAAAACAGATGCAGCAGGAAAAGAGCGATCGCCCAACTTAGCAGAATGGCAAAACTTATTAGAAAATAGTAATGTATCTGGACCGCGCGATCGAACTCCCACGCCGCCCCAAATGAGGGAAGGTCAAGTAATTTACGGCAGAGTAGCCGGAGTAGCAATGGGTTCCCAATGGCGGGCAAATCTTACCGACAATCCCACCGACAATACCGCAGTTTCTCACCTGACAATTCCCCAACCCGGAACCGCATTTTCCTATCCATTGAGCACTTTGCCGCGCGGGATGTTGGGAACAAATCAAGTTCAAAGCGCCCGGATGCTTGTCCGCTATCCCGATACAGCCTACAGCGCCCACGGCAATTACGGAATTGAATACAATCTCAGCCTGCCGCTGCACAATTCTACCGCCAGAAATCAAACTGTTACTGTTACTTTCCAAACTCCAATTAAGACAGACAAACTCGCAGCGGGAGGACTGACTTTTTTAGAACCTGCGGCACCGCAAACATTTTTTAGAGGAACGGTTAGAGTGCGGTATACTGATGACAATAAAGTGCCTCAAACTCGTTACGTGCATTTAGTGCAGCGCCGGGGACAGCAGGGAGAACCTTTAGTAAAATTACAAATGCAAGCGGGAGAAAAGCGACTTGTAGAAGTAGATTTTATCTATCCGCCCGATGCGTCACCGCCACAAGTTTTGACAGTTAAAACTCAGGAAAATTAGTTGATTTATTGTTTTTGTAAGGTGCGCACTCCGCACCTGTTTTTGTAGGGTGCGCACTGCGCACCACAACCGCTACTAATAGTGTGTCAAACTACTTGAATACTTTAAAAAACATGAAACCCTCGCAAAAACCCTGGATTATTGCCTGCTTCGCGTACTTATTAATTATCCTCGGCATCATGCTGCTAGCAGATACGGGCAAATTACTCAACTTTCCCTTAGCTCATCCGCCTTACGACAAACTAGGACACTTTATTTTATACGGAATTGCCTCTTTTTTGTGCCACAGAGCAACGGGCAAACGCATGGTAAATATTTTAAGCTATCGAATGCCGATCGGTCCATTAATTTTCACTATTTTTACCGCTGCGGAAGAACTGCTGCAATCAATTTTACCCAATCGCAGCGCCAGCATCGAAGATTTTCTCTGCAGCTTCGGCGGCATACTTATCTTCTATGGAATTGGCGAAATTTGGGATCGAAAAAAAGCTCGAACAAAACTCGATCGGAAGTGATGAAAACTCAAGTTTGGCTGCAGATGCTGCGGGGGCGGGTTGATTGGCTCGATCGTTTTCATTTCAGCTTGGCGCGAACCCGCCCCTACAAAAATTATGCCTGTTAAGCCTGTTAATTAGACACGCCCTCAAGCACAACTACAAACTATCAATTTGCCATCACAGATAACACGTATTCTCCTTGATTGACAGATTGATTGGTAGACAAATCGAAAACAAAAACATCCGACTGGGCACAAACATCAACAAAATTCGGAAATTCCCCATTTTTATTGAAACTGAGAACTTGATACAGCAACTCTCCCTGCTTGACAAAACTCCCCAATTCTACTCTAGATTGAATCATCCCGCCGGCCGGAGCGTAGTATTTTTTAACCAAATTTTTCGGCGTCAAAACCATTTGGTGTGCTGCTGTTTCTGGGAGCGGAAATCCATCGATTTTCAACAAACCTTTACTTGCCAAGTAATTTTTAATTCCCCGCAAGCCTGTCGTTACAGACTCTGGATCGATTTGCATTCCCGAACCCAATTCCAGAGTCCAAGATTCCACATCAAAAACGATCGCCCGTCCCAACTGCGCAAAAACCTTCTCCAAAGCCAGCCAAGGCTTGAGAAAAGCCTCATCAAAAGCATCGCCATCGTACTCGTCCATCAAAATGCCCCGATCGAACAAAAAAGCTTTGGCACTTTCCTCTCGAGAAGTGAAACAATAAATGTAATCCAAAGCCTGATTGGTAGAACTGTGCAAGTCCAACACTAGATCGGCATCCAAACACAAAGATTGCAAGTGATACCGATAAATTTCGCTGTAGGGCCTGCAACTCGGAGCATTAATTTTGTCTAGCTGCTTGGCAAAACTCAAAGCAATTTCTTTCCGGTATTTAGCTGCGATCGTATCAACATCATCCTGGAGATGAAACTTAGCAAAAGCCAGAATATCTTCACCTTGCTTTTCAAAATCCCAAAAAATTCGATTCCAATCTTCCCCATCGTAGAGATTGTAGCGTCCCGGAGAAAAATGGTGCGATCGCTGGCTGACCCCGACAGGATTGCAAACAGGAACCAACCAAATTTCCCCAATTAATTGAGAATCATCCAAAGACATCAAAAACTCAATTAACTCGTAAATAACCGCATTGCCGCTAATCTCAGCCCCGTGCAGGTTAGACTGAAGATAAGCCTTTTTGCCCCCAACAGCGCCTCGGAACTGATAGACTTGCAGTGAAAGGCGATCGCCCGAAGCAAGCTGCACCACAGGAATACTCGAAATAACAGGAATCATAGACAACGAAACTCGGAGATTGGTAACTAGAAAGTGGACAGTTGACAGTTGATAGTTGACAATTGACTGCCAACAGACTAATAACTAGGTTCGCGAGATCCGAGACTAGCACTTGAGGCGTTGCACGTTGGACGTAGGATCGATCGCGTTTCGATGCCCGGACGGCCGGACTAATAACTAATGACTGATGACAACTGATAACTGCCAACGGTCAACTGTCAACTTCCTTCTTCCTTCTTAGCCGATTTGCTAGCAAAGGTTTAAAATCAGTACAGTTCTTACTCCGCAATCCTACAGAATACTTGTGCCAGACACCCCCCAGAGCCGCCCAGAGTTGGATCTGAAGATTATATTTCCATTCGAGCTAGATGACTTTCAAAGAGAGGCAATCGCCGCCCTCGATGCAGGTAAATCCGTTGTCGTGTGCGCCCCCACAGGCTCCGGGAAAACATTAATCGGCGAATACGCCATCCACCAAGCACTTTCGCGGGGACGGCGCGTCTTCTACACCACTCCCCTCAAAGCCCTCTCCAACCAAAAACTGCGAGACTTCCGCAAGCAATTTGGAACCGACAATGTAGGTTTGCTGACGGGGGATATTTCCGTCAACCGGGACGCGCCGATTTTGGTGATGACAACCGAAATTTTCCGCAATATGCTCTACGGTACGCCGATCGGAGCCGTCGGTACATCCCTCGATCGAGTCGAAACCGTAGTCCTCGACGAGTGTCACTACATGAACGACCGCCAGCGGGGTACAGTTTGGGAAGAATCAATCATCTACTGTTCCCCAGACATTCAACTTCTGGCCCTCTCTGCAACAGTCGCCAACAGCGCCCAACTCACCGACTGGATAGACAAAGTACACGGCCCCACCGAGCTAATTTACTCGGACTTCCGCCCAGTGCCGCTGCAATTCCACTTCTGCAACCAAAAAGGATTGTTTCCCCTCCTCGACGAGGGCGGTAAAAGACCCAACCAGCGCCTCGTCCCCAAGAAAAAGCAGCAAAAAGTAGAAAGAGGCAGCATTCCCATTCCCAGTTTGACCGATGTTTTATCTCGATTGAGCGATCGGGATATGCTACCGGCAATTTACTTCATCTTCAGCCGTCGGGGATGCGACCAAGCAGTTGCAGAAGTTGGCAGCGTTTCCCTAGTCAACGCAGCCGAAGCAGCCCTACTCAAACGCATCATTGACGATTTCTTGCAGCGAAATCCCGAAGCCGAAAGATTCGGCCAAAAAGAAGCTCTCTTAAAAGGCATCGCCGCCCACCACGCAGGCATCTTGCCAGCTTGGAAAGGCTTGGTAGAAGAACTGTTCGGCCTGGGTTTGATCAAAGTCGTATTTGCCACCGAAACCCTGGCCGCCGGGATTAATATGCCCGCCCGCACCACAGTTATTTCCACCCTGTCCAAGCGCACGGACAAAGGACACCGACTCCTCAACGCTTCCGAATTCCTGCAAATGGCCGGTCGGGCGGGCCGGCGGGGCATGGACGAGCTGGGGCACGTCGTCACCGTTCAAACCCGCTTTGAAGGTGCAAAGGAAGCCTCCTATCTGGCAACCGCCAAAGCCGACGCCCTCGCCAGCCAGTTTACGCCCAGCTACGGCATGGTGCTGAACTTGCTGCAAACTCACACCCTCGATGAAGCTCAAGAATTAGTAGAGCGGAGTTTCGGTCAGTACCTTTCTACCCTGTACCTGCAGCCGCAGCAAGCAGAAATCGACAAACTGCTGGCAGAATTGGCAGTGTTGGAGGTGTCGCTGACAGCAGGCGGCGGCAATCTCTCGGCCTTAGAAAAACAGCTCGCCAATTACGAAAAATTGCAGGGCAAACTCAAAGAAGAAAAACGCCTGTTAAAAACCTTATGGCAGCAAGCAGATGAAGTGCGGATGAAGGATATGTCCGTGGCAGTTGCCTTTGCCATGCTGGGCACGGTACTTAGCGTCAAAGGCAAGCACGTTCCTACAGCCAAGCGCCCGCAAGCAGAACCCGTACCTGCCGTGCTGGTTGCCAAAACCGCAGGTTCCGGCCAAGCACCAAATTTGGTGTGTTTGGGCAAAGACAACCGCTGGTACGTCGTCGCCATCAGCGATGTGGCGAGTTTGCACCCGCAGTTGCCCCGCTTGGCTGCTGCCGATACTTTAACTGTGCCGGAAATGTCCCTGAGGCTGGGTCAATGCCGTGTGGGTGCTGAAGAAACCGCAGCCCTTGCCGCTGCGATTCCCCAACTGCCGCCGCCGGAACCCAACCCGGAGATAATCGCCCAAGAACAGCGAGTTGCAGCCGCAGAAGCCAAACTGGAAAATCACCCGATTCTGGAATGGGGCAATCCCGCCAATTTGCTCAAGCGCCAGCGTCGCCGTAAAGAACTGCAAGCGGAAATCCGCAAGGGCCAGCAAGATTTGGAAAGACAGCGAGCTCGCTATTGGGAAGAATTTGTTAATTTAATTGACATTTTGCTCAGTTTCGGCTGCTTGGAAAAATTAATGCCCTCCGATGCGGGAGACAGCAGTTCCTCCGACAGGTTAGTTCCCACAACTTTAGGTCAAGCTTGCGCTGCCATTCGCGGCGATAACGAACTGTGGTTGGGCTTGTCCCTGATGTCCGGGGAATTTGACGAACTCGACCCCCACCACCTCGCTGCTGCGTGCGCGGCCTTGGTGACGGAAGTTTCCAGGCCCGACAGTTGGACGCACTATTCGCTGTCGGCGGAAGTTTTGGAACCTTTGAACAACCTGCAAAAAGGCTTGCGGCGCAAGTTGTTTCAAGTACAGTACAAACACGGCGCTTCAGCGATTCCGATTTGGTTGGAAAGGGATTTAGTGACTTTGGTCGAACAGTGGGCTTTGGGCGTTGAGTGGCCTGAACTGGTCAGCCATACGAGTTTGGATGAAGGGGATGTGGTGCGGATTTTGCGCCGGACTTTGGATTTCTTGTCTCAAATTCCTCACGTTCCTCACATTTCCGATGCTTTGCGCCGGAATGCCAGTCGGGCGATGCAGTTAATCGATCGCTTCCCGGTTAATGAAGCAGCAGAATAGAATTAGAGTTCTTAGTGCGGACTTTAAGTCCGCTCATCTTGTTTGCTACGATCCTGAATTAGGGCCGTTCGATCGAACTTGAAGCTTATCTGACCCAGCCCTGCGTCCTTCCAACAAAACCACCTCAGCCTCGGAACTCTCCCTAGCCACCCGAATCAGCAATCCCGACAGCAGCAAACTCGCCAGCATCGACGAGCCCCCGTAACTGAAAAACGGCAGCGGCAAACCCGTAGTCGGCAACACCCCCGTTGCTACCCCAATATTTAGCAGCGACTGTCCCACCATCACCACCATCACCCCGATTGCTACCAACTGACTCTCTACATTCCGCGATTTCACCGCCACCCTCAAAGCCAGCGTGCCGTAAGTCCCCAATACCAGCAGCAGCCCGAAACCCCCCACCAAACCAAACTCCTCAGCAAACACGGCAAAAATAAAATCGCTGTACTGAATCGGCAAATAAAATAACTTTTGCTGCGACATTCCCAAACCGACGCCCCAAACGCCTCCCGAACCCACAGCCAGCAGACTTTGAATCAACTGATAGCCGTCTTGCATCGGGTCCGCCCAAGGATTGAGAAAAGACACTATCCGACGCCGTTGGTAAGTCCGAAAACTGACGCTTAAAACCGCCGCCAATATCCCGCCTAAAGCCGTCGCGCCTAACTGCAAGTAAGGCAAGCCTGCAGCCAAAGCCACCAACCACAAAGTCATGCCGCACAAAGCCGTAGTGCTCAAATTTGGCTGCAACAAAATTCCCACCAGCATTGCGCCAAAAATTCCCAACCAAGTCAGGCGTACTTTATTCGTCAAGCGCGGCCAGTTGCCGAAAATGCGGGCGCTTTGTAAAACTAAAAACGGTTTGATCAACTCTGAAGGTTGAATCACCGGCACCGGACCCAGGGATATCCAGCGCGTCGCGCCGTTAATGGTTGTTCCCACTCCTGGAACTAAGGTCAACAACAGCAACCCCAGCAGCCCCAGGACTCCCCACTGAGCGGTTTTCAGCAGGTAGCGCAGGTTAGAGTGAATTACTAAGTTAAATCCTATTAGCCCGATCGCCACTGCAACTAGCTGCCGTTTAATGTAGTAAAGGCCGTCTCCATATTCTGCATTTGCACTGGGATAAGAAGCCGAAAACAATACTGTCAGCCCGACAAACAGCCACAAAAATGTCAGCCACCGCAGCCACCTGGCTTCAGCCCCCCATTGAGATACTGTGGGGTCAAAAAATGGGATGAGGCGTCGGATGTCTGCAGCCATAGGATTTTAGATTTTAGATTTTTAGATTTTTAGATTTTTAGATTTTTAGATTGTTGATTGTTGGATTGTTGGAAGGTAGTCAGAGACTGCTATTTAACCTTTAGACTTTCGATCCCCCCTAGCCCCCCTTAAGAAGGGGGGGACCGGAAGCGCTCCTTTAAGCCCCCCTTAAGAAGGGGGGGACCGGAAGCGCTCTTTAAGCCCCCTTA
>JAAUPF010000215.1 GCA_012034575.1 Richelia sp. CSU_2_1
CTTCACCGTATATTTGAGTTCGCAAGCTCAGCCCCATATTGAAGACAACCCGCCGGAATCCTGCGTGTTTTGCCATCAAGGTTGCTTCTTGGTTATTTAATTTGAGCGCTCGCTTGATGGCAAACATGGTTAAACTTGGTTGGATGTGGTTACTTGCCTAAAGTCATGCGGGGGAATTAATTTGCCCTCCCTTTCCCAGCGCCTCAATGTCGAGTCCGATAGTCCCGATAATTTTGCAAACTCTGCCACTTTCGACATAAACTCTTTCTCGATCGCTAACTATGGATAAGTTTAGCAAGCTATTTGCCACTTAAGTCAAACTCTTGTGGGGAATCGCCGACTGGGGCGGTGACGGCAATGCTAATCTGCTGGCGTTCTCGTTGCAAGGCCTCAATCTGAGAGGAAATTGCTTCTATCTCTGTCTGAAGTGTGTCCACCTAACTACCGTAGTTTTTGGGTATTTTAGCATATTCCCAATGCCCAATGCCCAATGCCCAATGCCCAATGCCCAATTCCCAATGCTCAATTAAATTGTTTGCATTTCCGCACTCAACTTGGCTACAACCTCCACCAAGACATCGGGTTCGATCGGTTTTACCAAATGCCGATCGAACCCCGCAGCCAAAGCACGATCGCGGTCTTCATCCCTAGCATAAGCAGTCAGGGCGATGGCCCGAAATTTCCCTCCCCCTTCAGCTTCAGTCCGCCGCAGCCTTACCAGCAACTCATAGCCATCTTGGTTCGGCATTCCGATGTCGCTAACCACAATATCTGGCAAAAATTCGATCGCGGCCTCAACTCCCTCAGCAGCCGACTTTGCAGCCCTTACCTGTGCCCCGTAATCTGACAAGACAAATACTAAAAATTCCCGTGAATCAACCTCGTCATCAACAACCAATACCCTAATTCCCTCTAAATTAGCACCAACAACCAACAACGGTTTTTCATCGTGGGCGATCGAATTTACCTCAATAGCAGGCAACCTGAAAGTAAAAGTCGATCCCATCTCCAATCCCGGACTATCTGCCCAAACCGTGCCGCCGTGAAGTTCCACCAACTGCCGGACAATTGCCAGCCCCAAACCCAAACCACTGTGACTGCGAGTAATCGAAGCATCCGCTTGTCGGAAAGACTCAAACACGTAAGGCAGAAAATTCGCAGCAATGCCAATTCCAGTGTCGCTGACAGCCAACTCAATCTCCGAGTCAATTCGCACCAGCCGGATGTCCACTCGCCCCGCCCGCGGCGTAAACTTAATCGCATTGCTGAGCAAATTCCAAATCACTTGCTGCAAGCGGCCGGGGTCTCCTGAAACCAAAAATCTCGGATTTAACTCGGATTTGAGATTGCCAGAAACTTCCCCTGGTTCGTAAAATTCAGCACTATCCAAGCCCAAATCTATAATTACCAATCGCAAATCGATCGACTTAGCATCTGCCGCCAAACGCACCGTACTTACCGCTCCCTCAACCATTGAGATTAAATTTACCGGACACGGATTCAAAGTCAACTTGCCACGAATAATCCGCGAAATATCGAGCAAATCCTCAATCAATTGAGTTTGCAATTTAGCATTCCGCTCGATTGTTTCCAAAGCCCGCAAAGTAGCAGTAGGACTGAAATTACGGCTACGCAACAGTTGCGCCCAGCCCAAAATCGCATTCAGGGGCGATCGCAATTCATGAGAAAGAGTTGCCAAAAACTCATCTTTCACCCGATTTGCCTGCTGAGATTCCTCATAAAGTCGGGCATTATCAATCGCCCCAGACACTGCCTGAGCCAACTGCACTAAAAGACTTTGGTCATCTTCGCCAAACTCGCCTTCGTACTTATCCGACAACTGAATCAATCCTAGGTTTTTGCTGTCGCGAGCCGTCAGCGGTGCCGCCAGCCAGCCTCGCAGCGGCGGGTGATTGCCCGCAGCCTTGCCAAACCCTCTCCAAGCCGGGTGAGCTTCTAATTCGGCTTGAGTCATCCGTACCACCACCTGCGTCTGGCAAATTTCGCTGTAAATCCCAGTGCCATCTGACGATTCGCAGAAGCCTTGCCACTGGGCGTATTTTTCTGACAGCGAAATTTTGGTAATTCCCCGTTCCCGGTTGCCTGTAGGGTTGAAGTTAATGGCTGCCTGGTGGACTTCCAGAATTTCGCGCGATCGATCGATCGCTAGCTGGAGTATTTCTTCAACTGATAGCGTGGAGTTAATCGCCACAGATGCTGCTGTTAACTTTTGCAAGCGGCGCAAGTACGATCGCTCTCGCGCCAAAGCCTGCGATCGGTCGTATTCTAATTGTTTGCGAGCAGTAATATCTACTGCTACTCCGAACAGCCGCAAGGGTTTGCCGGATTCGTCAAAAACTACCCGCCCTTTGTGGTGGAGCCAAATCACCGAGCCGTCGGGCCGCAGGTGGCGGTGTTCCGACTCGTAGGGCCCCGCGCCCCTGAACGCTGCTTCCACATCTGCCAAAAAGCGATCGTGGTCTTCTGGATGCACCCCATTCACTGCTTCTGCAAAAGTACGAATGGCGTCGAAACTCAAACCGATTGATGTTTCGGCATTGGCTGAGTGACGGACTTCCCCCGATACCAATTCCCAATTAAAGGCGATCGTGTTGCCGGCTTCAAGAGCAAAGCGCAAGTTTTCCTCGCTTTGTTGCAGCGAAGCTTCCGAGAGTTTGCGAGCGGTAATATCCCAAACCACCTCCATCGATCGGGTTGCTTGACCGGAATCACTGTAGAAAAACTTGCCTCTACTGGCGATCCAGCGTTCGCTGCCGTCTGGCCAAATTACTCTAAATTCGTGCTGGTATTCTATCTTTTTTTCCAAAGCATCAGCGATAGCCGTCGCGATCGACTCGCGGTTATCCGGGTGAATGCAAGCGAGAAATGCTGCGTAAGTTCCTCCAAAACTACCAACTTCCAATCCGAACAACCGTTCGTGTTCCTCCGACCAAACTACCTCGCCAGTTAATATATTCCAATCCCTAATGCCCATTTTCGAGGAGTCGATCGCCAGTCTCAGCCTTTCTTCAGAAATTTCTAACTGCGTCGCAGTGTTTGTGTATTGCCGCCACAACTGCTGCTTTTCTAAACTTTCTCGAACTGCTCCTGCCAGTCGCCGGAAGTGCTTCCCTTTGAATACGTAATCGCTCAAACCCGCTTTCATCGCTTCAACTGCCACTTCTTCGCTGCCACTGTCGGTACACATAATTACCGGACAGTTTGGATATCGAGCTTTGATTTTTCTGAAAACTGTTAATCCGTCGCTCCAGCGCAGTTGATAGTCGGTAATTACTAAGTCAAAACCACCTGCTGCGATCGCCTGTTCTAGAGTTGGCGCATTAATTGCCGACTTGATTTCTAGTTCAGCAAAAGTTTTCCTTAGTTCTCTGTCAACGATCAGGCGATCGTTTGGATTGTCGTCGATTAACAGAATGCACAACATGGGACTTTTCGTTTTGGTATGGGCGGAAACTCGATCGAATATAGGACTTATGCAAAAAGTGGTTGTCTAGCTCTTTGAATGGGTCAAATCGAGTGCGAGCGATCGCTTATACAGCAGATTCCACGTTGATGAAGTACACCCCCAAGCGATCTCGATCCGTAGGGACACGGCACTGCCGTGTCCTCTATCTTTGATAGTACCTACTTACCTGAAAAATGCTGTATCTATTTACGAGTGAGAGTCACGAGTGCGAGCGTCCCGAAGAGCGAGCAGGAGACTCGCACTCAAATATATTATCAAATAAAGAGGTCGGGTTCTCACAGGCACCGCCCCTACCACAGGTCAACTGTCAAATCTTCATGCAAGTTCTGGGAGTTCGCTATGGTTGAGCCAATACTCGCTAAAACTCTTCATCATTTCCAGCAACGAAGCAAACCCGATCGGTTTAACCAAATAAGAATTAACCCCTAAATCGTAAGCTCGATCGACATCAAATGTTTGCCTAGAGGAAGTCAGAATAACTACAGGCAATCGTTTGAGTTCCGGGTGTTTTTTCACCCATCCTAGAACCTCGTGACCCGATCGCCTCGGCAATTTCAAGTCTAACAAAATTATCGTAGGTAAAGGATAGCGCGCGCGATCGCTGTACTCGCCATCACCTTCTAAATAAAAAACGGCTGCATCTCCATCTCGGACAATTTGCAGCGCCGTATTCGCCAAAGTCTCATTGCGAAAAGCCCGCTGCATCAACAAAATATCAACAGGATTATCTTCTACCAGTAAAATAGTATGCGTTCCAGTCATTGGATTTTAGATTTTAGATTTTAGATTTTAGATTGAATAATTTTAGATTACTCCCACGAATCGATCGGTTCGCAGGTAGATTGGATGCGCAGGAATGAATCATCCTAAATTCGGAGAACGCTACTCCCTTTTTGATAGCTCGCTAATTTTTCCCCTATCCCCCTTTCTCCGTTAACTATCAACTGTCAACTATCAACTGTCAACTGTCAAGCTTTCCTTAATTCAATCCAAAATCGGCTACCTTTTCCTACTTGAGATTCGACTCCAACTTGACCGCCCATGCGTTCAACCCCTTTTTGTACGATCGCCAATCCGATACCAGTTCCGGGGTAAGATTCTATACCATGCAAGCGTTCAAAAACACCAAAAATACGTTTTTGATGTTCCCTAGCAATGCCGATGCCGTTGTCTTCAACCCACAGACGGATTGTGGTTGCAGGCTGTTGAGAATTAGTAATTGGCAAGTAGGAATTTTCCCCCTCTCCCATTCTCTCATTCTCCCCCTCTCCCATTCTCTCATTCTCCAATTCTCCCCCTCTCCAATTCTCCAATTCTCCCCCTCTCCCCCTCTCCTGATCTACCTCTCTCGAAAGCTCAATTTCCTCACACCATAGGTGTACTTGTGGTGGTGTAGCTTCCACAAATTTGATAGCGTTACTTACGAGATTTGCGATGACTTGAACTAAAGTAATATGGTGAGCGAGTACCGCAGGCAAAGGCGATCGAACGCAAATTTGAGCGTGCCGCAATTCCACATCGGCTTTCACTCTCTGGAGTGCTTCAGCTACAGCAGAATCTAAGTCCACAATTTGCAGCCCTAAATCAGCGCGGCTGAGGCGACTGTAATCTAGTAAATCTTCGATCAATTCCTGTAATTGTTGACCGGAATTGACAATTTGCTGGGCGTATTCTTGACCGAGATCGTCGAAATTTTGGGAGTAATCTTCTAATAATGCTTCTGCTAATCCCTGCATTCCACGCAGGGGCGCGCGCAAGTCGTGAGCTACTGAATAAGTGAAGGCTTCTAATTCTTCATTAGCTGCTTGTAATTGGGCGGTACGTTCCTCGACTCTGCGCTCCAAGTTAGCATTTAGCAAACTAAGTTCAGCTTCTGCCTGTTTGCGTTCTGTGATGTCAATGGCGGTACTAATTACTAAATTTCTGCCATCGGCAAGCTTGCCTAAAGGTGCAGAGTAAAAGTCCCAAATTCGGTTTTTACCGCTGGCTGTGGTAATGATATATTCGCCTTCAGAAACGCGATGGTTTAATTTGTGCAGCCGATCGATATCTACTTGAACTAACGATTTGTGGCTGCCGTAAGCTTTTTCTGTCCAATCTTCAATTGTGGGAATTTCTGAGTGTTCGTAGCCAGAAAGTTCTGTCCAAGCAGCGTTAACTTGCAAAATTTCTCCATTTTCGGCGTGGAGAATAATTGGCAGCGGGGCGTTGACAATGGCGCCGCGGAAACGTTGTTCAGTTACTTGCAGGGAATTGCGATCGCGAGCTAATTCCTCTAACAGTTGATTTTGCTTTGTTTCGGCATTATCGCGCAAAGTGCGATCGCGCTTCACCAAGTAGTAAACTAGCGCCAGCAACAGCAAACTTACTCCAGTAGCAATCGTAAAAGTCAGCACTGTAAAATTAGCAATTGCTTCAGATTCTTGAGAACGCTCTTGCAATAACCGATTTTCTTCCGCCATCATTACAGCTACCTGCTCCCGAATGCTACCCATGACTTGCTTTCCCCTGCCGCTTTTTACTACTTGCTGGGAGGCTTCTAAGTTTTGTTGGCGGCGAAGCTCGATTGTTTTTTGGATAATCACTAATCTGGAGTCGATCGCAATTTTTAAGCTGCGAATTCGCTGTTGCTGTCGGTTATTATCGGCAGTTAGTATCTGCAAGTTATCGAGTTTCTTGCTCAAGCTGGCAATCGCACTGTTGTAGGGTTCTAAATACTGTTCTTCTCCCGTCAGCAAATAGCCCCGTTGCCCAGTTTCAGTATCTTTTAAGGTTGAGAGCGTTGATTCGAGTTCAGTTAAAACTCGGTGAGTTTGGCTCACCGAGCGTTCATTTTCTACTAGCTTGAGGATATTGCGGTAGGAAATTGCCGCATTGACAATTAGCACCGCCAAGGCCACTCCGATGCCAGTTGCGATTTGGTTACTCAGGGATTTTTTCATGGGCTCTTAGCGCGCGAGTCCTGGCTTTTGACGATCGAGCAATTAGGTCACAAGCGTCCGGATTCATCCGTGGAGGGAGAAAAAAGCTCGCCCCTCCTCATCATTTGCCCCCCGGATTCATCCGTGGGGTCGATTATTCAATTGATTAATCTAAATCT
Organism: Richelia sp. CSU_2_1; assembly: GCA_012034575.1. Classification (GTDB taxonomy): domain Bacteria; phylum Cyanobacteriota; class Cyanobacteriia; order Cyanobacteriales; family Microcoleaceae; genus Microcoleus. The sequence goes on from JAAUPF010000215.1 coordinate 6,588, forward strand.
AAAATCGATTGACCTGCTTGTGGAAGCCAACGCTCTTAGCACTATCCTACAATAGGTTTACCAAAAAAATGGGTTTAAAGCCCCGTCCTTCGCTTGACGGCTTTTTCTGGCTTGAAATTAATCGCAGTATTTCAAATCCCGATCCAACTACGATGCCCCTTGGGGTTAAATAACAGTGTGAAATGTGGGATAAAAAAGGTTTGTAGTGAGGACTTCAGTCTAATTGCACTGAAAAAGTGAGCCCAAAAAAATCTGTAAGGCAAGATATATATAGATCATTATTTATAAAACAAGGACGGAAAGCGGAAAACTCATCAGCTTTAGCTATGAGATGTAAGCGACACGAGCGGTTTTAACCGCCGTCAATCTTTCTTGAATCTTAACATTTTTAGCGGTGTAAAAAGGGCTTTCGCCCTTATACTTAAGATGAGAATGAATACACAAGCTGAAAAGTCTGGTATTTAATACTCATAAAAAAGTACGCGGGGACTCCGCGAAACCAAGGGCATTGACCCTTAGACGCTTGAGGAGCTTGTTGAAAGACAAGGATAGCAGCCTACCATTTTTGGCAACAGGATTGCGCCCAGGAACCCTAGTAATAGGGATATTAAGACCGCAACGTCTTAAGAATCTCAGTGTCTTTAGACCTGAGAGTGTCAAATATCGATCGCTCTTTGAAATAAATCAGTAACTGTCGCACTATCCACAGGTTTAGAAAACAAATATCCCTGAGCCTGTTCGCAGCCTAGTTCTCTCAGTTGCGCTAACTGTTCGGCTGTCTCAACACCTTCGGCGATCGCATTTAATCCTAAATTGTGAGCCAAAGTCACGATCGCTCGTACAATTTGCAAAGGCTGACCCCCGCCGTCGCCGTTTTCGATCGCCCCCAAGCGACTCACAAAAGAGCGATCGATCTTCAGCGTATCCAGCGGAAAACGGTGCAAGTAACTCAAAGACGAATAGCCAGTACCAAAATCGTCGATCGATAACCGAATATTTCGCCCTTTCAATTGAGAGAGTATAGTGCTGGCACTGGCAACATTTTCCACGATCGCACTTTCAGTAATTTCTAATTTTAAACAGTCTGGAGCGCAACCTGTTTCTGCCAGAATTTCATCTATTTGTTCGAGCAAATTCGGCTGACCTAGCTGTTTCGCGGACAAATTGACGCTCATTGTTAATTGCTTGGCAATTGGTAATGGGGAATTAGTAATGGGGAATTGGTAATGGGGAATTGGTAATGAGGAATTGGGTTCGATCGAAATATCTCCTGCTGCTTCCCTCTTCCCTCTTCCCCCCTTGGGGGGGGTAGGGGGGGGTTCTTCTTCCCTCTTCCTTCTTTTTACCTTGAGCGAAGCCGAAAGGCCCTCTTCCTTATCCTTATTAGTATCCACTACATCCGCGATTAACTGCGGACTCGCCAACAACCCATCCGCTACATCCGCTACAACATCCGTTGCCGAACTTCCTTCTTCCTTCTTTACAAGTTCTTGCCAAACACGCAATTGTCGGCAAGCTTCCCGCAGCACCCAAGTTCCCAGAGGCACTATCAAACCAGTTTCTTCAGCTACAGGAATAAAACTCGACGGCGACACTAAACCCCGAACCGGATGATGCCAGCGCACCAAAGCCTCAAAACCCTCGATCGCACCGCTAGCGATCGAAAAAATTGGCTGATAGTGCAGAATAAAGTGCGAACTTTCATCCTTAGTTTTCCCTAATTCCTCCTTACCCAAAATAGCTAACCGCAGGTCATTTTCTAACTGCAACAGCGATATAGTGTGGTTGTGCATCGCCAAATTAAACACCTCGTGGCGAGCCTTACCTAAAGCTTTTGCGCGATACATGGCAATATCGGCATCGCGCAGAAATTCTTCGGGGTGAGCTTGCACAGAAGGCTGCTGGCTATTCAATTCGTCGCCGTCGGTTGTTGATACCTCGTCTCGACTAAAAACAATGCCAATGCTAGCAGTAGTGAATACTTCGTGACCTTCGAGATTAAACGGCAAAGTCAGTTCTTTTTGGATTCTGTTAGCTGCCAAAGTAGCGTCGCCGAGGTTCTGAATGTGGTCTAGCAGAATCGTGAATTCATCTCCCCCCAGTCGCGCTACTGTATCGGCAGCCCGCACGCACGTTTTTAGCCGTTGCGCGATCGCGACTAGCAATTTGTCTCCTAGAACGTGTCCGAGAGAATCGTTAACTACTTTGAAGCGGTCTAAATCTAGAAAAAGTACACCAAATTTGTAATCGCAGGACTGTTTCGATCGACGGATCGCTTGTCCCAGCCTGTCGATAAACAAGAGGCGGTTTGGTAAACCTGTTAGCGCATCGTGAAAGGCATCGTGCAGCAGTTGCTGTTCTACTCGTTTGCGCTCAGTTACATCTCTAATAATAATCTGGGCGGCTGCTGAGCCTTGATAAGTAGCGGGTATACCCGCTACTTCAACGTCGATGATTTGTCCGTCTAGCCGCATCAATTTTTCTTCAGCAAGGTCGATCGGCGTATTTTCTTCCTCCACTTGGCGAATCCGTTCTCTGGCTATTTCCACATAGCTTGGATGGACGAAATCCAATACCGGAAAGCCGATAAGTTCTACCGGAGAGCCGGCGCCGAGAAGTTTAGCACCGGCAGCATTAATATATGCGATTTTCCCTTGAATGTGAACGGCGATCGCTTCGGGAGACAGTTCTACCAAACGGCGGTAGCGTTCTTCACTATCTTGGAGAGATACTATCAACTCGCAGCGCTCTTTTTCTGCTTGCTGACGTTCAATTTCCATTTGGTGATCTGCCAAAAATCTACCCAGGCTTTGAGCCATCAGTTCTATTATTTCTATTTCCTGTGATTCAAAATTTTTCCTCCTGACTTCTTGCGAGCAAAAACTCAATGCGCCGTAAATTTTATTGTTGATAAATATCGGCGTCCCAATGTAAGATTCTATCTTAAAATTTGTATAGGTTGGATGGTCGCGCATCTCCACTCTTCCTCCCATATGAGAACACGCCATTGTTTTCTTATATTTAATCACCGCCGCGCAGTAAGTATCGCTAAGATTCAATTCTAATCCAGGCGTAAAATATGGTAAATCGGTTTTTACAGATCGAATAATAAAAGATTGACACTCAACTTGAGCAATGATGCCAATCGAAACTCCGAAAATTAAACAGCCTGCTTTGATATAATCGTCAACCAATTCTTCAAAGTTTTGATAATGATAAGTTGTAATCCGGTGCAAGTGTTTCAGATTAGCACTAAAAGTTGCTAAAGCTTGAGACTTTAAAAATAATTCTTCTTCCGATCGCTGGCGATCGGTGATGTCGGTCTGAACTCCAATAAAATGGGTTAAGTGCCGCCGGGAATTGTACACCGGAGCAATAGAGAGTTCGTTCCAAAAAGGCGTGCCATCTTTCCGAAAATTACGCAATATAACTTGAGCTTCTCTGCCTTCTTCAATAGCAGTTCGCAACTCTCTTATAGCGGCAGAGTTGGTATCCCTACCTTGTAAAAATCGGCAATTTTTACCCATTAATTCGTCGGCTCGATAACCCGTGATCCGCTCAAAACTGGGATTGAGATAAATAATCGGATTGTCGGCAACGGTGGCATCAGTAATTACAATGCCGTTGCTGCTGCTTTCGATCGCCCTTTCCATCATTTGCAAGCGTTCGGACGATCGAATGCGCTCGATCGCCGCTGCCAATAAGTTGGCGATCGCTTCGATAAAATAAACGTCATCTTGGCTAAAAACCCGCTCTTGGTTGGTATGAGCCCCTAAGACCCCCCAGACAGGAGATTGAGAAGCGTTCACCGATTCTGCTTGTCCCCAGTTCTTTTTTTCAAGTCCCTTATTGCCAGGAATGATGACGGTGACACCGCTGACTGCCCGGTGGTTGTGCAGTAGTGGCGAGTCGCTAAACCGCGTTTCCACCCGCAAATCTTTGACGATCGTCGGTTCGCCAACTAACAATGTATAACCTGCCTGAGACCGAGTAGAAGCTGTAACAGTGGCGCTACCGACAAGCCCAGATCCCCAGCCGACGCCCGATCTCAGCAGAAAAGCATGACCTGATGGCAACAGTTCCAACACCTGGCAATACTTCACATCCAGCGTTTGGGAAATTAAAACTGCTGCTTTGTCCATCAGTGCCGACAAATCTGTTTCCGCGATTGCCTGCTGTCCCAAGTAAGCGACGGCAGCTTGCTGGCGAGCCCGCAAGTGGATTGACGCGAGCATTTCCTGTTCTAACGCTGCGACTCGCTTGCGCTCGGTAATGTCGCAGAACACCGACAAAACAGCTTTTTCGGACTGCAATGTCAGGTACCGCATCGATACAGTCGCCCAAAACAGTGTGCCGTCAGCCTTTTTCAGACGGACTTCTGCCTCGCGGACGTGTCCATTAGCAGCGAGTATCTCCAGCAGTTCCTGCCGCTCTGCGGGCTGACTGTAAAGTGTTTCGGCTTTTTGGACTCCGATCGACTCTTCTGGCTTAAGTCCAAAAGACAGACCGCATAAGTCATTACAATAGAGTATCTTGCCATCAGCCAGACTGCTGATGATCAGTGGTACCGGCATTGAATTGGCGATCGCCAGAAATAATTCTTGAGTTTCTTGCAACGCTTCGCGTATTTCAGACTTTAAAGCAAATTCCGGACAGTCTTCAGGAATAAAATTTTCGATTTTTTGATTAATCCACTGCAATAATCTATTTTGCATAGAACCTGACTGATTCATTTACGCTGAACATTTCTCTACATAGCTGTGCAATGCTGGAGATGTAACGATAGCAATCCCGTCATTACTGACAGAACAGGTCGAATCCGACAAAGCACGTAATAAAATATTACGTGCG
>JAAUPF010000216.1 GCA_012034575.1 Richelia sp. CSU_2_1
GCTTCTTCAGAAGAGTAGAGAGTATTACCTTCAGCATCCAAAATCTTCAAATACAGATCGGGATGAGCATCAAATAAATCTTGAAAATCTGCGGTGCGGTAGGTGACAATAAACTCACCATTCTCATCGGTTTGGGTGTTTCCTAGGCGATCGGCGAAAATCAGATCGCGATCGAACAGACTCACCACTAATCCTCCAATACCTTCACCGTTTTCATCGACAACCCGTCCCCGCGCCACCCAGACATCCGCAGCGAATTCGGAAACAGTGACAGAATCTGATGGCGAACTTGAAACTTCGGTATTGGAGACAGCAGGTGTTTCACAAGGAGGTGATGTTAGATCCGATCGCTTAAGTACGATATCTTCTACTAAAATGCGATCGCCTCCCTTCAACATTAACAAGTCTTTATGGCGATAGATTAACTCACCCTTGGAGTTATAAATAACAACAAAAACGCCCTCTGTAATGGATTTTGCCACTTTTTTCAGCGTTTCAGCGTTAATTGTCAGCGCGTAGTAGCCCGAATCTTGGGTTTCTGCTTTACCGAGGGCGCGGATAATCTTTCCTTGAACATCGGCGAGAGACACCACCAAACCCGACCAACCTCGTCGATTTTCATTCACAACGCGACCGTGAATCAGCGAGTCTTTTTGGTCAACTTCAGGAACGCGAATTTTAGCAATTTCTAATTCGACTTCTAAATCTTTGGAAATAGCTTGATTGCGTTTGATGGTGGATTGAATCTGTTGGACTCGCAGGTTGTCTCTGCCCAGTTTTTTCTCCAATCGCTTGGCTTCGTGTTGCAGCAGGGAACCCATGACAACTTGCACGTCTCGGACTTGTTGCAAAGCATTGATGTTTTCGGAACCTGCGTCGGTGAAGGCTTTAAGAATTTGTTTGAGAGCTTCGGGGGGGGAATTATCGTTCATGTTGGTAATGGGTAATTGGTAATGGGTAATTGGTAATTGGTAATTGGGAAGAGAATTAATCCGGTTGTGGGGGAAAGAATTGTTCGCAAAATCTGGCATCCAAAACCTGATTGCCATCAGTAATTAGCGGCGGGATGGCGATCGCATTCAAGGCATTGATAGCACGGATACAGCGATCGCCCTGATTATTAGTCGTGTTATTCATCAGTATACTCAAAGTCAGCAGGGAGACTCTCGCAGAACTACGTTGTCCGACTTCAAGGATTTCTTTAAATCGGCTGTCGCTGGCTCGTAAGGTTATTGCCCAAAGCACGGTATTGATAGCTAGGATTCCCGTCTTTTGTATGGGGATGCCGCCTAAGCATTCGGATTGATTTCCGTCAAATCCAATGTCATCGATGGAGAAAATCCATTGGCTGGTGAGGCTGGTGTTTTTGATTCCCGATCGCGTTTGATTGTTGTTAAATAGAGTGTTACCGTCTGGAAATAGCAGGTTAGGTTGGGAATTTTGGGGGGCGACAAAGCTGTTGATATTTTCAGCGCCAGAGAATGCACCAGGGGATGCGTTTATGCCACCAATTCCCGGTGTACCCAGTCGATTTAATCCCCCTAGGTTAACAATCAGAACAGCACCAGCGAGGCGGTCAAAAAACTCTATTCCAGATAGTTCGCTATTGAAATAGTTGCTGACAACTGAAACAGGTCCGATCGCGAAAATAGTTAATGCTTGACCCGCAGGTTGGTTCACAATATTATCATGCACTCGTGCGGCGGGTCGTCCCAGCAATGCGCTAGTGTTCGCGACACCTACCATAGATTTAGTGGCACTCAAAGAAGTTGAGAGTAAGCTGAGAAGTGGAAAGGATGAGGCTCCTATAACAATACCACCTCTCCTGCCAGGAATTAGAGCGCTTGTGGCATTAGTTAATGCACCATTCTCCGCCATCGAATTGTGGTTAATATCCATCTGTTCTCCGTAGGTGACAAAGATGCCACATACGGGATTGATATGGCTGGTTCCGTTGCTTTCAATGCGATTGCGATCGATCGCGAGATTGGCACAAATTCCGAGGGAAATTCCACCAAAGCCTCTCACGTTAGTTTGAGTTCGTAAGGTTTCATTGATGGGATTTTGGAAACAGTTGAAAATATGGTTTTCGTGAATTCCTAAACCGATAATTGGATTACCAAAAAGAGCCAGAAATCGGACAAAAATGCCCAGCTTACGAGCCACAGTTCTCGGTAAGGAATCGGGCAACTCGACGCGAGGGATGCCAATTCCTGATAATCCCATGTGGGAAATTTCGTTGCGATCGATTTCGATGTCGTAAATAAAAGCAAGCAGTTCGGCAAAATCGATTTCTTCTTCCACAATGCTAATGTTCTGGCTGATGCCAAACTCTACTTCATCTCGTGCAGTAATATCTTTGATTTTGTAACCGGGAGTCGCGATCGTAACACTATATTCCCCAGCGGGAACCTCTCGAATTATAAAGTAATCACCATCGTCAGTTTGGGTTGAGAATGTTTTACGATCTTTACTTTCAAATACCAGAGAGATACCTTTAAGTCCCCTTTCTCCCGACGCAACACGACCCCACAAATCGCCGCCTTCGTGTTCGATCGACTGTTCATCTTCTTCTGGGCTTTCTTCCAATTCTTCTAGAAATGCTGCGAGTGAAGTTCCCAAGGCAATGCCATTTCCCGCACCGCCATTAATTGTATTTTCCCACACTTTCACCCGTTCCGAACCGCCAGCAATTTGAATTCCTCCTAATGCTTTAAAGGGATTTGTGGGAATGAAGAAAAGCGGAATCTGCCAAATCAAATTGATATAGGCGACAAATGCAGGAATACTGCTATAAACAATCTCCAAATCCGCACAAGGATCGGTGGGATTGGGAGTTTCTCCACCGCCATCAGGTCTTTCAGGTCGCGGAGTCTTTTCAGCCGGAATTACGCCGATGTCGTTGCGTTCTACGAGGCTATCTTCTGTTATTAAATACATCGCAACGCCAGCCATTGCTTTATCCAACATCCGAATTTTGTTGTCATGAATGTGGATATCGATTCCTCGCTTGACATGGATAGCTTCTTTGCAGGCAATAATTCGGTTGTGTCCGATTTCGATTTCTTTGAGATTGCCAACTTCAGTTGCTTCGAGAAGAATTGCAGTTCCTCCCAGGGTGACTAAATCCATGTCGAGTAGGGCAATACATTCGGAATCGATAATGCGGAAAATGGGGGATTGTCTGGTTTCTTTTCGAGGAATCACGCGAGTGTGTTTGCCACAGCCTTCGATTTTGATATTGCGCTTTCCTGTAATGATAACGTTAGCTTCATGGAGTCCGGGTAACAGACAAATTTTCCCTCCCGACTTGGGAAGATGTCTTAATGCTTGTTCGATCGCATCGAAATCACCATGACTTATTTTGCCATCGCCAACTGAGAACGTACAACACCCTTTTTGCTTAGTTAGCGGACGAAAAACATCGCGGCAATCTTCAATTTTCCCTTCATCAAAAGAGATGCCTTTTTCTAAATTTTCATCCCAGTTCAACTCAGCCAGAGGAACGCGATGATAATTAATGCCTTGTGGGTGTTGATCCTCTAGCAAAATTGGAGGGTTGCTAATTTCTCCTGCACGTACTTTGAATGTCCAATAATCTCCCGATCGATAATAGGTTGTATTTGGATTGTCAAATTCTAGACGGATGCCATCCCGGAGTTCTTTAGGTTCTGCGGGTGCTGTTGCTTTGGGGAAAGATACGATCGCACTTATCCCATTCCAAAGACGGAAGAACACTTTTCCAGACGGTAAATCTGACTCAACATAGCGCTCATTTGACACTGCCAAATCGTCATCATTTAAAGTAACTTCCGCACCGTAAGTCACGCGCCAGAAACCCTGTTCTTCATCCAATTTGACGACTTCCAAGTAAAAATCAGTCAGCCCAGACATTTTAATTGCTTGGTCATTTGCTGTCAGTTGAATTCTCTTGTTGGTTCCTTCTAATTTAAATTCTCCTCGCCCCACCAAACCGCCGTTAAATTGCGACCATTTGAACATGGGAACATCGCCCTTTACTTGCGCAATTTCGATGCGGTAAAGTTGGTGTTCAAATCCCGTGTAGCCACCACCTTCCACTACCGGACAATCGCCACCTGTTGCAGTTAGATCTTGCAGAGAAACCTTGAGTTTGCCAACGTCATCTTTTAACTTATCGATGATATTGTGACAGTCTTCATCGACCGCTAATCTCAACAAGCGAAAGCGCATTGATGTAAGAACTCGTTCGGTGGTGTCGGGACCTCCTAATGCGGGTTCGATTAAAGTTTCCGGCATTTGAAAACCGTTGATTGATTCTCGCCAAACTTCCAGAATCACTGCATCTCGGCTATTAGCAATTGGAATTGTGGGTGAGTTTTGAATTGAGGATTGCAGGTAAGTAGCAATTCGATAAATTTGAGAAATTTCATTCAGGTGAACTAGCATTCCATCTGCCCAGATTCGTCCCGGCAATAACGTAATTTGGACTCGATCGCCATCAATCTTTTTAGCTTGTACAACCTTGAAAGCATTAGGTGTTTCTGCAGGAACAGCAGCAACTCCTGCACCAATAATATCTTGTCCGGCCGTGTCTTGCCAATCGTTAATAATTTGCGTTTGGGCATTCCAGTCAGAATCCAGGAGGACTCTTCCTTGTTGGTGGAGGACACCAGCAAAGTTATCTTTACGGTTAAAATACCATTGAGAAAAATCGCCTTTCATTTTTTGATTCTCCTTAAGTAACGGGAATTAATAGCGGTCTAATTCCAACTGGCATGAATTCTCGAAAACGAATTTGTAAATTGCGCCATTTATGAGCCTCTAACAAAAATCCAAATGCGCCCATTTCATCGTCTCCCGAACCTCGTTCTCGAATGCGAAAATCGGAAGTGCGATCGAGTTGTCCGTAGGCGGGTTCTCCAAACATTTCGCTGACAAATCTAAGTTTGGCTTCGCTTCCGGTTACGCAGCCTAAATTTTGAGGTAAACGATCGCCTTTTCCAGAAAAATAGCTATAGCGAATACACCCGGTTTGGTTATTTAAGACTTCCAACGCATGAACCCAAATTCCGCCTCTGCCACTGATTTGTTCGACTCGCATTCGTCCGAAAACGGTAATGCCATTAACTTGAGTTGGCGGCCCCCAATCTTTTTCGGGATCGGTGGCATTGGATACTGCAAAGCTAGTTTCTGGGTCATCATCTACGCCTTTTCCAGCATCGATAATGGAGTGGGAGAGAGAAAGACTATAGTCGCGATCGACAAATAAAGAACCTGCGATCGATCGTTCTAAAATAATCTCAGGTGTTTGGTCAAATGTCTCTGCATCGGCTGCACTAAACCCATAATGTTGCCGCAATTCTAGGGAATGACGCAGCGGTTTTCGGGTTCCTTCTGCCGTCCCATTGAGGAGTTTTTGACCGCCTGGATCGAGGGTACAATCAACAATCTCTAGGCGGTTTATGGCTGCTCTAGCAATGAGGGGCGCATCGACTGGAAACGATTCATCTCGCGTCAAATACAATCCTTCTAGCCGCATTGTTAAAGTTGCAGCGGCTGCAACATTTTCTGGACGAATTCGCAGTGGTTGCACGAGTTTAATAATCGGTCTTTGTCCATCTGCTGCTTGGATAATTAGAGAAAAATTGAGTCTTAAATTGAATCCGCCGTCTTCGTCAATAGTTCCGGCGATCGCACTTAAATCCAAAACATGAACGCGACTGTCTCGAATTTCAATAACCACGGGTGATGTTTCATTTTGAATGTCGCTCAATGCTGCATTTAAAGTATTGCCTTCAAAAAGATTGACGAGCTTAACAACAACAGGTTCGTCATCCCATGTTTGGGGTAAAATACGCGAAATAGGATGTGCGCCGACTGGCCCTACTGCGCCGTAGGTATAGGTTAATAACAGATGGTTTTGAAGTGCAGTTGCTTGTGCTTCAGAACGAATACCGATCGCAATTCTGCCAATCATTGGATCGATCGCAATTTCCCGATCTTTCAGTGGCGGTTGTATCCCAGTTTCCCAAGCGCACAGATTTTCACCTCGAATTTTCCATTTTGATAAATCAGTTCCAGCAAACTCCGGTTCGGGTAAATGCAATTGCAAACCGACCTCGGAAATATCGAGAGAGTTAATGTTAGTATTGGTTGGATTATAAGTGTCGATCGCCACATATTTTTCCGGTCTTCCTGCTTCTGAATTTGTTGTTAATCTCGCTGTTGCGATCGCCCCCGGTGTTTCGTCGAGTTGAGTAATAACAGGCGGATCTTGATCTGGGTCGAATTGATAGGTATTAAATAATCGAATAGGTTCCGCCAAAGGATGAACGTAAAGTCGAACGATATGGGTGGCTTCATCTGGTTTGAGAGTTCCCGTTGTTTTGATTTCCATAATTGGCTTTGTAAACTTGACTCGATAATCTTTGAGTCGCCACAGAAAAATCGCCAAATTAGGCAAGTTATACCGGATATTTCCGAAGGTTGGTGGTTTTAAATCGGGAATATGAGCAAAGGGATCGAAGGGAGTATTTAGTAAACTTAGCATCGCCGGATCTCGTAGCGTCATTGTTCCGCCTCGAATGGGAGTAAATCGTGTCACTGAGGCATAAGGTGGATTGCCTCCAATATCTGGGCGTTGGTGGTTTAAATGCTGATTCCAAACCAAATTTTCGCGCAATTCGACAGCATGAATTCCCCATTGCGTTAAGTTATAAGTTAGGCGTTCGATACTTGCCAAAGTTCCCTTGCGGCGGCGCAACGCAATGGTATCGGCAACATCCGCACGTAGCGTCCAAGCATCGCCTTTCAGATGACTGGTTCCTAATAAGTCACCGATGTAAGGAATTACCCAATCGTCGCAGGTTTCGATAAAGAGATCGTGATAGAGAGACTCGATATTTTCGTGAATGGCATCAAAGATAAAATCTGCGATCGCCAAATAGTTTTTAAGTTGATATGGCGGATCTTGTTCCTCATCTTTGACGCGGTAAATTTCAGGTAGTCGATCGTATAGCATAATTGGTAATGGGGAATTGGTAATTGGTAATGGGGAATTGGGAATTGGTAATTGGGAATGGGGAATTGGTAATTGGGAATTGGGAATTGGTTAGCAGGGTTTTGAGGAGGGAAGGGAAACAGGATTTATCTTGAGATGGGATGGGTATAGACTGAGGATTTGTTGATTGGTACAGGAAATATTTGGGTTAGGTTTAATCAGTTCTGGTAGATCGATCGTCGCCGGATCTTCTGCTTCGCCGAGGGATATGAAACCTGTCACTTCAACCCACAACACGCCTTCTACATTTTGAATTGTGCCAGCTATGCGATTGGCGTATTCTTTTTGTCCGAAACGGCGGTTTTTGAGAGAAAATATCCCGTTATTTTCGCCTGTAACGCCCAAGGCAGCTTGAATGGCTTTTGAAACTAATTCTTGGCGAAAGCTGGGGTTAAAAGCCACATTTGCAGCAATAGAGACGTATTTTCGATCGCCTTTCCGAAGGTCGATCGGGAAGCGTTGAGAACCCCGACAGCGATTGTAGTTCGAGAGAATTTTTCCTACTTCTGAAAACTCTTGATTTCGTCCGGTTTCCATCAGTACAGTGATGACTACGCTGGGAATATTATCGACTAATTCCCAGGTTGCCAATGCTTTAGAAACTCCGGGAATTGCTAAAGTTTCGCTTTCAAAATCTTGTAAACTGACAAGTCGATCGAGACTTTGAATTTTTCCTGGTGCCGCTTCTCTGGCATTCTCGCCACTTTCGGGTGTTGCACCGCCTGTGACAATGCCGGGAAGATGAATTTTATCGAGTTTATCTAGTCTGCCACTTGCTTGAACTTTGGTTTCGGGTTTAAGCTGTCCGTAAGCGCCAATTCCCGTGCGATATTTGGCAACAATATTTTTAACTCCCGATGGCAATTGTTTGCCTGTTTTTCCATCCCCAAATTGTACCCAACTGTCGCCATTAACATCTTCGCGAACGATGTAGATTTCTGCGTCTGGTTTGTGGTTGAATAAAGTGGAGACTCGTTTCCAAAGGCGATCGTTCACATAAATTTGTAACTCTGGAACTTCGGGGGGAGTTTCACCAGGTAAGTTGTGATACGTTAATGGTGATTTAGGCAATTTGAAGGTTTGAAATTTCTGCCGACTATCGCCATTTCCTAAGACGGCTTCTTTCTCAGTTTTCCCTTGGTTTGCTGCGACTAAGTTGCCGTAAACTGTCACTTTTGGTTCTGCGAGTAAGGGGAAATCTTTGATGCTAAAATCTTGAGATAGATCGGGTAAGTAGACAGGACACAATTTTACGCTATTATCGGCATCAATCTGATTTTTGTCGATGCTGGCAGTCAGCATTTCATGAGTACCGTCTGATTTAACAAAAGCCAATGTTCTTTTGTCAAGTTGTTTGTAATTTTGGGAGTTTCCGAAGTAAAGTAACTTGGTTGGATTTGTAGTAGATGCTTCTTGATACACGCTTTGTAGTTGGAATGATTTTCCAATAACTTCTAGAAATTCGAGCGTGCGAATATCGGTATAGATTAAATTTCTAGAGGCAATCTCCGCATTGATTTCAACAATAGTAGTTCCGGCTGTTACTGCACCCCAAGTTAAAGATGTTTGGGAAACTTTATTAATTGTTCTCTCAAAAAAATGTTCGCTGCCAATACCATTGATCGCGCTACTCAGTTGCAATTGAATCAGTAAAGTCGCACCGACGGATAAATCGTCTACTTCTGCATCAAGTGGCATTACATTAAAGGCAAGTGTGGGAACATCCACATCTGAAAATCGATTTGCTTGCAAATTTGGAATTTGTCTTGGAGAAAAATCCAGACTTCTGGCTGCTTGGTAACTCAAAGTTCCCACTTCTAAACTGGAAAATTTAGTAACAATGAAGTCGCGATCGAACAGGGAATATAAACTGAGTTCGCGGTAAAAAGGAACGCTTTTTGTGACCGTTCTATTTCCGATAACTGTAACAAAATTTGGCGGACTATTGTGAGCAAAATGCCGAAAAGACCTCCCCAATTTGTAAGCATGAATATTTTGACCTACAAAATCTCCTTGCCAACTGCCTTCGATGTGAATTTCCGTGCGATCGAATCGTTCTTTGATCTCTTTAATCACAACAATTTGGCGTTCGGCGATCGAATTGTTCGGATCGATCGCCAACAATAGCCGATCTTTTTTATTTAACTCAATATTCTGTTGTTTTAAAATCGCCGTTGCGATCGAAAAAGAGTTCATTCCAGTATTAATATCGGGCAGGATATAGGGACGATACAGATTAAACTGACTCAATGCTGGATAGGCAACAGATTCTGTGGTTGTCTCGAAGTCAACAGGTTGCGCGATACCTTCCAACTGAACTTTCAGAGGAAAACCAGCCGGAACAACAATCGGTTTATCGCCTTTAAATTTAAATGCAAAAGTTGCCTTTCCTCCCACTCCCGGAGAAAGTTGATAACCTAACAATCGCACTAAATCGGCAATGCTTTCACGCCATTGTGCCGTGCGTAAAAAAGCTTCGTTGGCGTAGAGTTTCTGATAAAATGTCAGAATATCTCCTAAAACTGCCACGCCTTCTAGCAAGGCAATTCCCGGATCGTCAGGTTCTCGATGTGTCCAATTTTTTAGGACTTCATTGTTATTCAATTCCCGGAACATGGCTTCTACGAAATCGGCATAGGTTCCGATACGATAGTCGATGTGAGATAATCCCGATCGATTGTAAATCTTTTTCGGAAAATCCAATGGTTCTACGCAATCATTACGGCAATCTTTTGTCATTGTCTTCCTCCTTGAATTTCAAATTTAATAAAGCCACTTTCTAAACGATCGCGATCGTTTTTAACTTGAATAATTTCATTTCCTCGAACTTCAATAACCTCATTGGTTCCGGGTGTAATTTCATTCCAACGTTTTAACTTCACTTCAATCACGTGTGCTACTCCTTGAATAGCCTGTACTGCACCGATAATTTGACTGACTCTCAACGCTTTTCCGAACGTCCAGCGATCGGGATGAAAGAATGCCATTCGTCCATCGGGAGTATAACCTTCGGAAAATTCTTGTTCTAAAATAAACCGAATATCTTCAATCCAATAGTCGGGATGAATGCAAAGAAAAACTTTGATATCTAAAGGCACAAATCGGGGCGATCGAATCTCTAAATCTTCCCCAATTAAACGGACAGCTTCTAGATGACGAGCAACTTTTTCGCGCACTTCATCTGTTAAAGTTGTCGTGCCAACAGGATCGATCGCAACTTGTACGGTTCGCCAACTTCCCGTCCATCGATATTGCGCAAATGCCCTAGAAACATCCGGCAATTCAGCAGCGCGATTTTCGTAATCTTGGAGAGTAATTGCCCTTAATTGCCGATAGCGATATGCTTGCGGAACGCGGCGCAAAATTTCGGCAACGAGTTCGGGTTCTCTTCCGTTGGTAACATCAAATGGATTCCAACAAGAACTTACTTGAGGAAAGACATTTGTATCAAAATAGAGTAAGGTATCTGCACCAACATTTCCATCTAATCCTCGTCCGACTTGATAAGTGCAATGGACGATCGCACCATCGGGCAATTGTTTGCCATTCACCCCATTACCAAAGCGAATCAAACTGCGTCCCAATTCATCAGTTTCTACCGCAAAGCGATCGCCCCTTTCGTCGCTATCATCGCTGTGAATTAAGTCAATAACTTCATCCCACAAATCGCCATTTACTTTAACTTCTAAAGTCGATTTTGGAGGCACTTCACCGCCAGGTGGTGTATCGAGATAGGCTAAAGGAATAAACGGAAGTTGACAAATTGCTTCCTGTTTTTTGGTTCGCGTGTAAAATAGAGGTGGTTCTGGAATCAACGGTAAAGATTCATCTAACTCTTGGAAACTCATAGAAACTGGACTGCCGTGATAAACTTGTACCAAATTTCCGTGAAACAAAGAAACATTTTCAACTGATATCGGAGTACCGCTGGTGGGACAATTAACCGTGAAACAATAATTGCGTTGTAACTTATCCTTTTCTTCCCAATGAACTCGCACAAACCACTCACCTGTTACCGGATCTTGTTTCTTTTCTGTCTTTTCAGAGATAAGTTTCAGCAGTTGTCGTCGAGTTGGATCTCGCCCTCGCGTTTCTCCAGTTAGAGGATTGAGATGTTCTTGAATCAGAAGGTGAGTAATTTTGCCATTTTTGATCGAGTCTCTCACCGTTTCTGCCGGGATTTCTCCCGGTTCGGAAAGTTTTAAATCTGCACTCGTACTTCCTGCTGCTAATGCAGGAATTGCATCACTCCAGGTGTACAAACTCATCTGATTTAACAAGGGGTCAACGGCTTGTTTTTGACGAGTTATAAAGACAACTGAGGTAGCATCTAAAAAATCCTCTCCTGCCCAAACTACAAAACCTTTTATCA
>JAAUPF010000217.1 GCA_012034575.1 Richelia sp. CSU_2_1
GGGCGTTGCCTAAAGTTATGAAAGAGGCAATGAGTTCTTAGTTGGCGGTATCAGCACAGTCCTAATAAAGCAGATGAGCCTTTGATCGCCATTCTGGCAATGTGTGTGCAACATTCGGAATACAGCCGCTTTTAAACGCTCGATCGCTAATCCCCTCATGTAGGGTCAATTACACACAATAAAAACAGTTTGTAGTGAGAACTTCAGTCCTCAGATTTTAAAGACTAAAGTCCTCAATACAAACCAATTAAAACCCTTAATCTCAAATAAAATCGAGCTTCAATTGCTATAATTAACGAGGTTCTCCATTTTTTTCGGTAGCGATGATGTGCAAATCTACGTGTTTGAGCGATCGCACTAATTGCTGAGTCAAGGAACCCCGCAGCAGCAATTTCCACCGAGATTGCTGGCTTTCGCCAATCACAATTTGAGTAATGCGATACTGTTTCGCTACGTCGGAAATTGCTCTAGCTATATTCGGACTCTGCACCCGCAGAAATTGCCCGTTAAATTCTTGGCAAAGCTTCTGACAAGTTTCAACGTGCAAGCTTTCGGCTTTGGTTAAAAATCGATCGGGATTATCGACAAACAAAGCATAAAATGGGGCATTCATGTAGCTGGAAATCCTCGCGCCCCGACGCAGTAGTTGCAAAGAATTTGGATAAGTCGAAACGCAGATTAAAACTCGTTCGTGAACATTACAAAATTGACCTTTAAAACTTTCTGCGTCGTCTTCAACATTATCTGCTACTTCCCGCAATGCCAGTTCTCGCAAAGCAATTAAATTACGCCGTTGGAAAAAGTTTTCTAAAGATTGTTCAATTTTTTCGGGAGCGTAGATTTTGCCTTCTAGCAACCGTTCTTCTAAGGTTTCCGGTGTGACATCAACAACGACTATTTCGTCAGCTTCTTCGAGGATGCGATCGGGTACTCGCTCTCGCACGACAACTCCGGTAATTCTTGCTACTAAATCGTTGAGACTTTCTATGTGCTGGATGTTGAGAGTGGAGTAAACATCTATTCCTGAATTGAGAATTAGTTCCACATCTTGATATCGCTTTTCTCGCACTGAACCGGGAACATTTGTATGAGCGAGTTCGTCTACTAATGCTAGTTGAGGGTGGCGTGCTATGACAGCTTCTGTATCCATTTCTGTCAGCATTTTTTCGCCTCGCAGCATTTGTTTTCGTGGCACTATTTCCAGTCCCTGGCCTTTTGCTGCTGTTTCTTTTCGCCCGTGAGTTTCTAACAGTCCGATCGCCACATCAATGCCTTCAGATTTGAGTCGGTGTCCTTCTTCGAGCATTCGGAAAGTTTTGCCGACACCAGGGGCCATCCCGATAAAAATTTTGTGCTTGCCCCGGCGGCGGGTGCGATCGTAAGTGCGATTTGGTTGAACGTAAAGTGCGTCTGGGTTGTTTGTAAGTTCGCTAGAGTGAATCATAGCTTAATAGTTAGTTGGCAGTTGGCAGTTGACAGTTTTCAGGAAAGCGGTGGCTACAAATAACAAACAACAACTGATTAATAACTAATGACTAATGGTAAGGTGCGTCGCCGATCGATTGTCGATTTTTTGAGGGATTCAAGGTGGCGACGCACCCGAAGACTAATAACTAATGACGGCTAACTACTGACTATAAACTATCGAGAGCTAAATTTAATTTGAGGACGTTAACTCCCGGTTCGCCGAAGATGCCGAGGAACCTATCGTCTGTATTTTTGGAGACCAGAATTTCTACTTGATTAACATTGATCGATCGCACTGTTGCAATCCGCTGAATTTGCGCTCTAGCTGATGCTATGCTAATGTGCGGGTCGAGACTAGAACCCGAAGTATAGACTAAATCAGCAGTTGGTGCGATCCTAGCTTGATTGAGGCGATCGAACTCAACTTGTACCCCTTGAAAACCATCTTTTTCATTACCTCTTTTTAGCAGATCCGAGTTGCTGGGAGCTAGGTTACTAGCGCCCGAAACTCCTGTTCTCTGACTTAAATTTTCTGCCTTTGTTTGGTCGAAATCTGAAGTCGCAAAGCTGCTATAATTTGTGGTGCTGGGACGACTCCAAAAATATCTATCTGAGGAGAAAGATTGACCGATTAATGATGAACCAACTACCACTCCTTGCTTATTAATTAAGCTGCCATTTGCCTGGGAGTTGAAGGCAACTTGACCGATGACTAGCAAGATTAAAGGGTAAATAATGGCTGTAATTCCCCACAAAACTAGGGTAACGCGAATTGCTCTGATTATTTCTCTCATAAATTACCTTGATGAATAAAGTGCCGCAACGGATTATGTAACGGATGTAATGAAGAAGAACACGGGGGCCGAGAAACCGGGTTTTTTGCGAAAATATTTCGTTTCAGCCCGCAGATTCGGTAAAAAACCCGGTTTCTAAGATTCGCTATTTTATGCCGATATTTGTCTAAAATCTTTCGGGCTGGAAAATTACGACAAATAAATAAACTGCGAGTCCGACGATTACCAAACCCAAAAGACTTAAACCCCAGGCAGCTTTTCTAGTCAAATCTTCATCGGCAGCGGCATAAACTGCCGGGGCAATTATTAAGTTAATGCACATTACTAGAAATATCTGCACGGGAATTGGGTGGCGCTGCCAAAGCATTTGTGCTAACTCAATTGCTTCTTGAAAATTATTCGGTAAAACATCGTTTAGGAAATTTTGGCGTTTCATGATTTCTCCTGTTTTGAGTGTGGTACAGTCGAGGCAGAGCCTCTAGATCTGCGTTCCCAGGCAGAGCCTAGGAACGAGTTTAAACGAGTTTAAATGAGTTTAATACAGTCGAGGCAGAGCCTAGGAACGAGGCTTCCGCTACATCCGCTACAAAATCCGCTGCCGAACTTCTCTATGCTAGCCCGATCGCGCTAATCAAAACATCGATAATTTTGATAGCAATAAAAGGTGCGATCGCCCCTCCCAATCCGTAGATTAAAATGTTCCGCTGCAATAGTTGATTTGCGGTTAACGGGCGAAATTTTACCCCGGTTAATGCTAGGGGAATTAAAGCGGGAATAATCAAAGCATTGTAAACTAATGCCGACAAAACCGCCGATTGACCGCTGGCTAAACCCATTACGTTCAAAGTACCCACGGGAGCAAACATTGCTGGAATAATCGCAAAATATTTAGCGATGTCGTTGGCTAGGGAAAATGTAGTCAGTGCGCCGCGAGTAATCAGCAACTGTTTGCCGATCGTCACTAAATCAATTAGTTTTGTAGGATCGGAATCTAAGTCAACCATGTTTGCAGCTTCCTTAGCTGCTTGGGTTCCAGAATTCATTGCCAAACCTACATTTGCTTGCGCTAGTGCGGGTGCGTCGTTGGTTCCGTCTCCCGTCATTGCTACTAATTTGCCCTCGGCTTGTTGCTTGCGAATTACTTCAATTTTGTCCTCTGGAGTTGCTTCGGCAATGAAGTCATCAACGCCTGCTTCGTCGGCAATTACTGATGCTGTAATTCGGTTATCTCCGGTGAGCATGATGGTACGAATTCCCATTTTTCGCAGTTGGTCAAATCGATCGCGAATCCCCGGTTTAATAATATCTTTCAAATAGATAATCCCGTAGGTGTCGCTGCCTTGACAAACACCTAACGGTGTGCCTCCAAGCCGGGAAACTCGCTCGTAAGCTTCATCGAGATCGGGGCCGAAATTGCCACCGCGCGATCGCACAAAACCCTTCACCGCTTCCACCGCACCCTTGCGAACCTCCGTCCCGTCTGGTAAATCCGTCCCCGACATCCGTGTTTTTGCCGAAAAATCAAGGCCGGTAGCATTAGTGCGATCGAAATTCACTGTTGCGCCCAATTTTTCTGCCAAACGGACGATCGACTTTCCTTCCGGAGTCTCGTCAAACACGCTTGCATCCAGCGCTATCTGCGCCACATCCTCTAGCGAATGACCGTTAACGGGGATAAACTCCTCGGCTAAACGGTTCCCCAGCGTGATCGTTCCCGTTTTGTCCAAAATCAGTGTATTCACGTCGCCACAAGCCTCCACGGCTCTCCCAGAGGTCGCTACAACGTTAAATTGAGCGACGCGATCCATCCCCGCAATCCCGATCGCGCTCAACAAACCGCCAATGGTTGTCGGGATCAGCGCCACCAGCAGCGAAATCAGCGTCACCACGCCCACAGGGGTTTTCACGTAAGTTCCCACCGGCGGAATCGTCGCCACCACAATCAAAAACACCTGCGTCAGCACCGCCAGCAGCACCGTCAGCGCGATCTCGTTCGGCGTTTTCGTGCGTTCAGCGCCCTCCACCAGTGCGATCATCCTATCCAAAAACCCCTTGCCGGGGTCGGCCATCACCCGCAGTGTCAGTTCGTCGGAAAGGATGCGCGTACCGCCGGTGACGGAACTAGCGATGTCCGAACCCGGTTCCTTGAGTACCGGTGCGGATTCGCCGGTGATCGCAGATTCGTCTACCGATGCTACGCCCGCAATCACTTCGCCGTCGGCAGGAATGATATCGCCTGCGATCACTTTAATCTGATCGCCGCGTCTCAAAGATGTCGAACTAACTTCCTGAATTGAACCGTCTGGTAGGAGTTTACGGGCTGTTGTATCTGCTTTGGTCGATCGCAGTGCGTCTGCTTGCGCTTTGCCGCGCCCTTCCGCTACCGCTTCGGCAAAATTCGCAAACACCAAAGTGAAGAACAAAATTAATGTGACTAAACCGTTGAAAACTACCTGATTGTTGCCGGGAACCGGTCCGAAAAGCGTCGGATCGATCGTCAATAATGCAGTTACAATTGTGCCTACCCATACCACAAACATCACCGGATTTTTCAGCATCACTCGCGGGTCGAGTTTAACAAAAGCTTGTTTGAAAGCTCTTTGATAAAGGCCTTTTGTATTTGCTTTTGGTGTGTGTCGGCGGGACTCGCGAGAACTGCCGCGACGCGATTTTTTAGAATCGGAATTAACCATCTTGTTGATTTTAGATTTTAGATTTTGGATTTGCGATTGTGAATTTTTGATTTTGTGAATTTGAGATTTGGGATTCGGGATTATCGCGTCCGCTAGCATCCGTTGTTGATATTTGTAGGGGAGAAGCATTCGGGCGATAATTTTTGCGATCGATCCAATGATTTATATTCGAATGCTTCGGCCCGCCCTGACACAATCGATACAAGCAAACATAATATCAATCGCCAAGTGGCTAATACCAAATCCGGGTAATTCACTCCCGTTATAAATTGTATGGTGCGTCGCTCGTTTAATCTCGGTCTGTAGCGAAAGTTGTACGTAGCGACGCACCCTACGTTCGCGCTTATTATAAAAGGGGTAAGTAACCCGGATTTGGTATAACTAGGATTTGCCATAAAAACCTCGCTATCAACTATCAACTATCAACTGTCAATTGTTAGGTGTTGGTATTGTTTGTCCCGGTGAAATTGTCGGTAAAGACAAAGGCTTGATTTCTGCAGGTACATTTATCGTCGGGGGTAGTGACTGGCCACTAATTGCATATCCTTCGGCAATTGGCCCTAAAGCTAGCACCGGGAAAAATGTCAGCGCACCCAGAATTAAGATTACTCCGGCCGTGACACTGGTGAACAAAACTGAATCTGTTCTGAGAGTACCCGTTGTTTCAGGAACCGGTTGTTTGTTAGTCATGCTATCGGCTAAAAGCAGCAGGGCAACAATTGGAACGTAGCGTCCCATTAGCAAGCTAAAACAAGCGCTTAAATTCCACCACAGCCCGGTAGGTGCGGGTTGAGAATCTGCCAATCCTTCAAAGCCAGAACCGTTGTTAGCTGCCGCCGAAGCGTATTCGTACATCACCTGAGAAATGCCATGAAATCCGGGGTTGCTGATGCCAGCCAAACTGTCGGGAAATGCCAGGGTAATTGCACCGGGAATTAAAACTGCGATCGGGTGAATAATCAGCACGACGCTAGCTAAAACTATTTCCCGTTTTTCAATTTTGCGTCCCAAAAATTCCGGCGTTCTCCCCACCATCAATCCGGTGAGAAATACGCTCAAAATCAAGTAGATAAATAAGTAAGCCGTTCCGGTTCCCTGTCCGCCCCAAACAATTTGTAGAAACAAATTAAACAGAGTAGCAAAACCTCCCGGCGGCATTAAGGAATCGTGCATTCCGTTGACAGCGCCGCACATTGTACCAGTAGTAGTTACGGCCCAGAGTGCAGTCTCGGCCCAGCCGAATCTCACCTCTTTTCCTTCTAAATTTGGCTGCGCGATACCCAGCAAATTATTGACTTGAGAGTTGCCTTGAAACTCGCCAATTGCTGCGATCGCAATCAACCCAACATAGATAGTAAAAACCATCCAAAAAATCAGCCAGCCTTGCTTTTTGTTGTTAGCAAATATGCCGTAAGTGTGAATGAGGGATGCTGGAATTGAAACCATTGCTAGTGTTGCCAGCAAGTTGCTAAAAGCGTTGGGATTTTCAAATGGGTGAGCCGAGTTAATCGCAAAAAATCCGCCACCATTTTCTCCTAGTTGTTTAATGCTTTCAAAGTGAGCGACGGGGCCGCGAGCTATTACTTGTCTGCCGCCTTCTAAGGTGTTAGCAACTGCCGGCCCGGCGAGAGTTTCGGGTACTCCTGCAATCAGCAACAACAAGCCAATGATTAAAGAAAGTGGCAGCAGGATGCGGGTAATTGATTGAATTAAATCGATGTAAAAATTGCCCAGCGGGCGACCGGTTAATCCCCGAATAAAGGCAATTCCTACTGCTAAACCTGTGGCGGCTGAGGTAAACATTAAAAAACCCAGAGTTAACTGGGATAAATAACTGAATGTTGTCTCGCCGGAGTAATGCTGTTGGTCGGTATTAGTGAGGAATGAAATAGTCGTATGCAGGGCGGTATCCCAAGTTGGCGCACTTAAACTGGTGGGATTTAAAGGTAGCACTCCCTGAAGCATGAAAATTAGAAATACAAATACGCCCATCGCTATATTACTGTAGAAAAGCGATCGAGCGTACTGCCAGCCTGTCATCGAATCGGAAAAGCGGATGTTTCCGGCCTTGTAAATGATTTCTTCGACAGGTTTAATGGCGCGATCGAGCATGGTTTGTTCTCCCATGTACACCCGCGCCATGTAGTTGCCAAAAGCAGGCGCGATCGCAACTAAAATGATGAGCGTTAATGCGATTTGAATTAATCCTTCAAACATAACAGAGTTAAAAATTATTCCTTTACTGATTACTCTACTGAAGTTGGGAGTTTTTGATAATCAGTCTTAAGGTATAAGTTACTGTTTAGAAATTATGCTTGTCTGCCATATACATTTACTAATAGGCGAATGTTTAGCTCCAGTTAAAAATCTATACTTGTAGGTATAGATGCTGTCTAAACGCTGTTTTTTGCGCGACAATAGACATTTCCATAAAAACAAGTTTTGGGCAGGCAAGATGCCTAACCCACAATAATTATTTGAAATGTCTAATAGACAAAGCTAAGCTGTTTTAGAGCGCAAACTATCTTGAAAAGCATCTGCGTTTATCTGCGTCTATCTGCGGTTTCCCTATAGAGCGAAGATTTAGACAATAAAAATCCAACTTAATATGGATGAATAAGAAATGTTTCAAAACTTATTAAAAATCCCCAAAAACGTGGTAATTCAAGAGAAGTATTGGCGAGGGCGCTGGTCGATCGCCATTTTATTTGCTATTGTCATCGTACTGGAATTTAGCACGCCGTCAGAGTACCTGTTTGGATACTTGTACACTGGGCCAATTTTACTAGCAAATTCGCGCTTGAGTCGTTTGAGTAAGTTACAAATTACGTTGATAGCAGCAGCTTTGACGCTATTAAATTTGTTTTTCCCTCATGGAGAAACGCTCGCCCTAGCAACTGTAGCAAATAGATCGATCGCCGTGATGGCTTTAGGGGTAACGGGATATTTGAGAGATCGCAATCAGCAGTACGAAGAAGCCATCGCCCAAACTAAAGCACAGTTGCAATCGCAGCAAAAATTAGCTAGCATTCGAGAAGATTTTGTCTCTACTTTGAGTCATGATTTAAAAACACCGATGCTGGGGGCGATCGAAACTATTAAAGCTTTTCAGTCAGCTAAATTTGGGGAGGTAACTCCCAGCCAGCAAAAAGTTCTCGCAACAATGGCGCGATCGCACAAAATGACATTACAATTAGTAGAAACCCTGTTGGATGTTTACCGCAACGATACCGAAGGTTTGAAACTGCAACTTGCCCCCGTAAATTTAGTTGCTTTGGCAGAAGAAGTAATTGCAACTCTGATCGATTTATCGGCGGCACGCCGGGTTTACATTAATATGAGTTACGGAGAGTCAGATTTCCGTCGCTCTTTGTGGGTAAATGGCGATGCTGTGCAACTTCAGCGAGTTTTTGTGAATTTACTGACAAATGGAATCAACCATTCTCCTCGCGGTGGTAAAGTAGAAGTGGTGATGGAATTTTATTCAAGTTATCAGATTGTGAAAGTTATTGATAGCGGGTTAGGAATTACAGCAGAAGAACTGCCGCACCTGTTCGAGCGTTTTTATCAAGGAAATGGCGATCGACAAGCCAAAGGATCGGGATTAGGATTATACTTGTCTCGCCAAATTATTGACGCCCACGGTGGTATAGTTTGGGCAGAAAATAAATCGCCACACGGTGCTTTGTTTGGATTCCGATTACCAGCCATCTCCGCCAATGAAAACTAATTCTTCTTTGCGAATTCTCCTAGTTGAAGACGACGAACTATTTCGGTTGGGACTGCAAACCAGATTGCAGCAAGAAAGTTGCTTGCAAGTAATTGCCGAAGCCGAAGATGGGGAAACGGCTGTAGAATTGACTCAGCAATATTTGCCGGATGTGGTAGTTTTGGATGTTGGCTTGCCGGGAATTGGGGGCATTGAAGCGTGCCGCCAAATCAAACAGCGGCATCCAGAAATTCCTGTTTTAATATTAACATCTCATTCCCAAAAATCGTTAATTGAAAGGTTAATTGCTGCGGGTGCTCAGGGATATTGTCTGAAGGGAATTGTGGCGGAAAATTTGGTGTTGGCAATTCGATCGGTAGCGGCGGGCGCGTCTTGGTGGGATAAGGCAGCAACTGCGGAAATTCGGGCGGTTTTTACTCATCCCGAACCTGCGAAAGTCGGGGCAAAATCGGAAGTTTTAGACAATCCCCTGACGAAACGGGAACAAGAAATTTTAGCTTTAGTTGCTGGGGGAAAAAGCAATCAGGAAATTGCCCAAATATTGTACATTGCGCCGGGGACTGTGCGGGTGCACGTTCACGCTATTTTACAAAAGTTAGAAGTGCGCGATCGAACTCAAGCAGCAGTGTTCGCTATCCAGAAAGGATTGGTAGCAGAAGAATTGTTAGGCAGCCAATCTTAAGATGGGCAATTTATATCGATCGGGACTTACGCATCAAAGCCAAAGAAACCGGGTTTTTTCGAGATTGAGGGTTTAAAGCGTATATTTTCCTAAAAAACCCGGTTTCTGCGTCTAGTAGTTTATAATAATAGCACAACCTCGCTCTCTACCAACTATGGGTTTTATTAATCCAAAACTATATTTAGCATTCACTAAGATATTCGGTTCTAAAGAAAGCCGAGAAATTCTGATGAGTTTTTTGAATGCCATCCTTTATGCAGGAGAACCGATGGTCGAAGATTTAGAAATAATTGACGCTTATTCGGCAGGGGAAATTTTTGGCAGTAGAGATACGTATTTAGATGCAAAAGCTAGAATCAAAGATGGTAGAACAGCACTCGTTGAAATGCAAGTTTTGAACGTGCCGAAATTTCGCAAGCGAGTTTTGTACAATGCTGCAAAAACCTACGCCCTGCAATTACGTCGGGCCGATCGCTATCAAAGACTCAGGCCAGTAATTGCTTTGAATATCACAGATTTTGAAATGTTTCCCGATCGATCTGAAGTAATTTCGCGATTTGCCTTCAAAGAAACACAAAGGCTATTCGATTATCCCGATAGCGAGATCGAGTTGGTGTTTATCGAACTGCCAAAATTCAACAAAGAATTATCGGAATTGACAACACTAACTGACAAATGGATTTATTTTGTCAAAAATACCAGCAATTTAGAAACTGTTCCAGATACAATGGTTGCAGTGCCAGAAATTGAGAGAGCTTTTCAGATTGCTAACGACACGAATCTGAGTCAAAAAGACTTAGATGAATTGCAAAAACAAGAGTTTTGGATTCAAGATCAACAAGGGGCGATCGATCTAGCCGCTCAGCAAGCTCTAGAACGAGGAATGGAACGAGGTATAGAACGAGGCAAGTCAGAATTAATAGTCCGGCACATGAGGCGACTAATTGGTGAAATTTCTCGAGACATTCAGACGCAGATCTGCGAGTTGAATCTTGAGAATTTGGATAATTTAGGAGATGCGATGTTTGATTTTGAAAGTGTTTCAGATTTGGTGAATTGGTTGCAAGAACATTCCCGAAATTCTACTGATGACATTTAATATCTGAGTTTGGTAAATTTGGCATAGATTTAAGTTATCGACGGTTATCTAACCAGAGGTGTCTTGTGCCAAATTTTATTAATTCTGTTATGAGTTCGATCGCCTTTATCGATTCTGCCCTTCCCGATTTCTCAACTCTGTGCAACGGTATCGAAAAGGGGACAGAAGTAATTACCCTTGATGCCGCGGGCGATGGAGTAGCGCAAATCGCCAAAGCGCTGGGAAATCGCAGCAATATTCAAAGCATTCATATCATTTCCCACGGTAGCCCCGCAAGTTTGCAACTGGGCGCGATCGACCTAAACTTGACAAATTTAAAAAAATATGGTAAGCAATTGCAGCAATGGGCGCGATCGCTGGCAGAAAATGCAGAGATTTTGCTGTACGGGTGCGAGGTAGCTGCGGGGGATGCGGGCGCTGAGTTCGTGCAGCAAATCAGTCAGCTAACGAGGGCAAAAATTGCTGCTTCCAGCGGGCCGATCGGCAGTGCAACTCTCGGCGGAAACTGGCTGCTAGATTGTACAACGGGAGTTATTGTGGCTGGGCTGGCGATCGACCCAGCCACAAGAGCCGCCTATCAATTTGCCTTCGGCCTCACCCTCTACGACGGCACAAACTATCCAACAGCAGCTATACCAGGTATCGGAACAGCAACCGGCGGTACTCAATTAGCTTACGGACAAGTACCTCTGCCTTTCCCCCTCACTGTCACCGGTCGCCTACCTGCTGGTGCCTACTCGCCCAACACGGGCATTAATACTGCTAGCGTCTCCACCGCCAATAACACTACAGGTTATGCAGGCTACACCAACTATCTATATTCCCCGCCTCCATTAGGAACGGGAACATTTACTCCAATCAGTCCGACTTTCCCCGCACTCAGCCTTACCGACGGCTA
>JAAUPF010000218.1 GCA_012034575.1 Richelia sp. CSU_2_1
GGAAAAATTGACGAAGCCGAACTCATTGCAGTGGAACAAAAGCTTGTCCGGGTGCGGGTTCCTGCGGCGGAATGTTCACCGCAAATACGATGTCCAGCGCTTTAGAGGCGATGGGGATGAGTTTGCCCTATTCTTCGACAATGGCTGCTGAGGATGCTGAAAAAGCCGATAGCGCTGCGGAATCTGCTAAAGTTTTGGTAGCAGCGATTCGCAAACAGTTGCTACCGAGCCAAATTTTAACTCGCAAGGCTTTTGAAAATGCGATCGCGGTAATTATGGCTGTCGGCGGTTCGACTAATGCTGTTTTGCATTTGCTGGCAATTTCTAACGCCATTGGAGTTGAATTGTCCCTCGACGATTTTGAAACAATAAGAGCTAAAGTTCCGGTGTTGTGCGACCTCAAACCTAGCGGTAAATACGTAGCAACAGATTTGCACAAAGCCGGCGGCATTCCGCAAGTAATGAAAATGCTCTTAGAACGAGGTTTGCTGCACGGCGACGCTCTTACTATTACTGGCAAAACAGTTGCCGAATTGCTGGCAGATATTCCCGCAGAACCCCGCGCCGACCAAGATGTAATTCGCCCTTGGAATAACCCGCTTTACGCCCAAGGACATTTAGCAATTCTCAAGGGAAATCTGGCAACAGAAGGCGCAGTTGCGAAAATTACTGGCGTTAAAAAACCGCAAATTACCGGGCCGGCGCGCGTATTTGAATCGGAAGAAACTTGTTTGGCTGCAATTTTAGCTGGCAAAATTCAAGCAGGAGATGTAATTATTATCCGCTACGAAGGGCCGAAAGGCGGGCCGGGAATGCGCGAAATGCTAGCACCAACTTCGGCAATTATTGGTGCGGGTTTGGGCGATTCTGTGGGGTTAATTACTGACGGTCGCTTCTCTGGCGGCACCTACGGCATGGTAGTCGGTCACGTCGCGCCGGAAGCGCAAGTTGGCGGCACGATTGCTTTGGTAAATGAGGGTGATTCGATTACGATCGATGCTAACAATCGGTTATTGCAGCTTAATATTTCCGAGGCAGAATTGGAACAGCGCCGAGCTCTTTGGCAGCCTCCAAAACCCCGTTATACCAAAGGCGTTTTGGCTAAATACGCTAAGTTGGTTTCTTCGAGCAGTGTCGGTGCTGTAACCGATTTGGGTTTGGGTTGAACAGAGAAATTTTGAGTTTTGAGTTAAAAACAGTTCTTAATTCAAAACTCAAAACTCAGGGCGAGCACGGGGGCATCCCCTCCACTTCGTTCCGCCCCTACTCCCGAACAACTGTCAACTGTCAACTGTCAACTATCAACTCTCCATTTCCCTCAATTATTTCGCCAATTTCAAAAGCATTAATTCCTTGAGACTCAAAGTGTTGAACAGTTCGATCGACCGTCGATTTATCCACCACCAAAACAAACCCAATTCCCATATTAAACGTATTCAACATATCTGTCTCGCTAACTTCGCCCGCCCCGGAAATCCAATCAAAAATCGGCAATCTAGGCCAGCTATTAAGATCGATTTTCACCGATTGATTCGCACCCAAACACCGGGGCAAATTTTCCGGCAAACCGCCGCCCGTAATGTGAGCCATACCGTGAATTTCTAAACTGCTCTCCAGCGCTGCAAGGACTGGTTTCACGTAAATTACAGTCGGAGTTAACAGCACTTCGCCTAAGGTTTTGCCGCCCAATCTTTCCGGTTGGGAATTCCAGTCAAAACCCCCATCGCCCGCAATTTTTCTTACCAAACTAAAACCGTTGCTGTGCACTCCCGAACTCGCCAATCCCACAGCAGCATCTCCTACCTTAACCCGCGAACCGTCTAACAATTTGCTCTTTTCGACAATTCCCACGCAAAAACCCGCTAAATCATAATCTCCCGCTTGATAAAAACCCGGCATTTCCGCAGTTTCCCCGCCCAAAAGAGCGCAGCCGGCTTGCTTGCAGCCCGTCGCAATGCCCGTAACAACAGCCTCTAACTGTGCGGAATTTAACTTGCCCGTCGCCAAATAATCGAGAAAAAATAGCGGTTGAGCCCCCGATGTCAGTACATCGTTAACGCACATC
The DNA here is from genome assembly GCA_012034575.1 of Richelia sp. CSU_2_1. Classification (GTDB taxonomy): domain Bacteria; phylum Cyanobacteriota; class Cyanobacteriia; order Cyanobacteriales; family Microcoleaceae; genus Microcoleus. The sequence continues at coordinate 2,066 of JAAUPF010000218.1, forward strand.
GCCACCAAATCTATACCTACAGTATCGTGTCGATCGAGCTCGCCAGCCAATTTCAACTTAGTGCCGACGCCATCAGTGCCCGAAACCAAAATCGGTTCCTGAAAACCCCCCGGCAAACTAAAAAAACCGCTAAATCCGCCGATTCCCCCCAAAACTTCGGGGCGGTGGGTACTGTTAACTGTATCGCGGATGCGCGAGACAAAAGCTCTGCCCGCCTCGACATCCACACCTGCTTCTCGATAGTCCATAAATTTTTCTGCCTCAGTTAAAGATTGACCTCTAAATCCTACGGGAATTATATAAGGGTGCGGGCGTCAATCGAGCGTTTTTATCAAAATTTTTAGGCGACAATATCGCAAATCTAGCTGTTATTTTCGGAGCGTGAGGTAGGCGATCGAGCAATTACCAATTACCACTTACCCATTACTAATTGCTAATTACTAATTATCAAAATAATAGCATTCAAGTCGTTTTTTCAGGGAACTCGCAGCGAAATACAAACAAATTACCTGTTGCTCCCCGTCCTATTCTCAATTCTGCATCTAAGTAAGAAGTCGTCCACAAAGCCTGCTTGCGGAGTAATTCCCATACAGGAATTTTTAATTCTGGAAAACGCGCGTTTTCTAGACCAAAAAGCTTAGTTGCTTGCAAAGAAAACGTATCAAAAGTCACTTGGGCATCCCGTTCGTCTTCACCCCAAGTCCAAATTCCGCTGGCTTGTAACTGCAACTCACCTAACAATGGTAAATCAAGCAAAGCACTGTTAAAAACCGTAATTTTTCTCGGACAGCCTGCAACTAACTTTTGTCGCACTTGTTTGATTTGGATGCCTTCCCCAATCTGGAAAATTGGCGCGAGATTTCGCGTGACGGCTGTGCCGTTGGAGGCGTAAATTAATTGCCAATTACCAAGTAAATTTGGCAGACGATCGCCACTCAGGGGGCGCGGGATGGGATTGATGCTCTCTAACTGTTGTATGATGAGATCGATCGACCCTGCTGGCGGTGGCAATAAAGCTCGATTTATCCCTGATGCTTCTACTCGTTGCCACAGTTCAGTTTTCAAAGCCGAGCTGGTTGTTTCATCTTTTATGTCTCGCCCAAAGCCATTTGTATCCTGTTTTGGTACTTTCCAGGTACAGGTGATTTAGACATATCTTGCAGCCATTGTCTAGCTTAAGGTGTCAAGCTTTATATGTTTGTGGTTGTGCTTATGGAGCTAAGCGGGTTCGAACCGCTGACCCCTACAATGCCATTGTAGTGCTCTACCAACTGAGCTATAACCCCTTCCTTTCAGCGTTTTCTATAATGCCCCAACATCGAGACATTTGTCAAGCTTTTTTCAAAAATTTGTCGCTAGCCTTTGCTTGACAAGGCATTGCAGCCCTTGCCAATCAATTTTCGCTCCAGACACCTTACCCATCTCCTCACTTAACGCCAACCGTCAATCCTTAGTAATATTGAGCAGTGTGCTGCGATATTTCGCTCAGATGGCTCAAACAAGACCCCATCAGAAAGTAGACCACCACCAGGGCGGCCGCTGAGACCGCAACTAAAGCGCCTGCTAGCATCAGAGAAAATTCCCGGTGCGATATCGCTCTTGCATTAGGTGCAAAGACCAGGCCACCAGCGCTACGTCAATTATTAAAATAGAAATCAGCATAGGTTACGATTTGTAACAGCTCACCCATTGTAACAAAACTTTTGCAAGCGCGCAGATGACCTCCAATGTATTTAAGCTTTGCTGTTAAACGCACGGGGAGCAACCCAAAGCTAGGGAAAAAATTGATAGATTTTTTTAATAATTAAAATATGCAAAGTAGATGAGAGCTAGCTCAACTTTATAGGGTCGGGCTTGAACTCGCTTGGGGCGTGCGAGTCGGAGTAGGGGCGATCGATCCCGCAGCAGGGGCGATCGAAGATTGCCTTCGACGAACGCAATGACAAATGTATGTTTTTTAACATCCTCCTACTTATTTGTAGGTTAAACTCTTCGCAACTACAGCGCAAACAAGCAGCGATTTTAGCCTCAAGTTTATGGATACAACAACTCATCAAAATTCCAAGATAACGGTCTTGGGACTACCGCCCGATCGAGGCAGATGGTTCTTAATTCCTTTGGGGATGATGATTTTGCTCTGTTTGGGAAGTGTGTATTCCTGGAGCGTTTTTAGAGCCCCCTTAGAAAGCGAGTTCGGAATTAGTGCGACAGAAAGCATTTTGCCCTATACTTTCATGTTGGTTTTTTATGCTGCACTGATGCCGATTGCCGGCTTTTACATTCCCCGAATTGGTACTTGCGTTACAACGGCAATAGGGGGTATTTTCGTGGGTTTGGGCTATGTTCTTTCTAGCTTGGCTACCCAGGTGGGAACCCTGATTTTCACCTACGGGATGGTTGCGGGAATCGGTGTTGGTATTGCCTATGGTGTCCCGATGGTTGTGATATCCCGTTGGTTCCCTGACAAAAGAGGATTGGCGGTGGGTTTGACCATCGTTGGATTTGGTCTTTCACCCCTGATTACAGCCCCTCTCGCAAATCAACTAATCAGTATCTATACGGTTCGACCTACCTTGCGCATTCTTGGTATTGCCTTTACAGTCATTATATTAGCCATTGCTCTAACTATGAAGTTGCCTCCAAAGGGCTGGCAACCCCGACGGAAAATTGCAGTTTCCCGATCGCTTTTGACCCTAGGCTACCCCCGCTACATACTGAGGAGTCAATCGTTTTATGGGCTGTGGATTTGTTATGCAATCGGAACCCTAGTGGGTTTGAGTGCGATTGGGATTTCCAGTTCTGTTGGAGAAGAAATCATTGATATTAACCCGACCGTGGCTGCTGGAAGCGTTTCCTTATTTGCTCTGTTTAATGGAGTGAGCCGTCCGTTGTTCGGTTGGTTGAGCGATCGGTTCAAGCCTCATTATGTGGCAATTTTATCCTATGTGCTGATTCTAATCGCCTGCGTTTTAATGATGAATGCTCGAACTGGACAGGTAGCCACCTATCTGATTGCTTTTTGCCTGTTTTGGTTCTGTCTCGGTGGTTGGTTGGCTATGGCTCCGACAATAACGCTACGCTTCTTTAATCCTGACCAGTATGCTCAAAACTACGGCATTGTCTTCACAGCCTATGGAGTGGGGGCTTTGATTGGGACTTTAGTGACGGGTCGCATTCGAGATTTATTCGGGACATACAACTATGTGTTTTATCCGATGGCGTTTTTAGCGATTATTGGTATTGTTGTAGCCTGTGTGCTGCTAAAAAAAGATGGTTCCATAACAGATCCCGACTGAGGGTTTTTTTTGAAGCAAGCGATCGCAAAATTTCCTATTTTCATTCCCCCGTTTTCTTTATTGTCAAAAAAAATCAAAAAAAAAAACCGCGCGCCGCCAATTGGTTGCCCCTTCGTAAACCCCTCAGGACTGGACTGCTCAACTCCAGCGGGGCCAGGTACTACTGCTCATTGGCTTCGCGGAAGCCAAACCGCAATAGCAGTAGTACCTGAAGCCCCGCACAGTCAAGAGCAGGCCAGTGATGCTTGTCTCAACTAAACGCAAGGACGGCGATCCACCGTCCGGATTGCAAGGCTGTTTGCCAACGTAAACGCGCGATTTATTAAGTTATTGACACTTAAGTTATTGACACTTAACTAACACTGACGTGCGTGTTGCATTCGCAGTGCTAAAATATGCTCGCATGGCCCTTTAAAAAGTTTGTTTTGTTGGTGCCAATTACAAGTACATTCTGCTTCTATTATGCGCTCGTCTGCATCGATTGTCAAGTGCGGATTGAAAGTTTTTTCTTTGTCTTTGACGCTGCCTCGCAAAGCGATCGCTCCGGCAGAATCGCTGGTAGAATCAGTTACTTGTACCGCATTTTCTCTCAAAAAGCGAGTTGCTTTTTCTTCCCTTTCGTTGGCAAATCTCAAGCGTTCTAGTGGCAGCGGTTCTCTACTCAATTCTCGCACGCGATAAACTTGTTTGTTTAAATCAAAAATTGCCCTTCCCGCCTGCGTGTAGGCACTCAACGCACCTAAAATTGCCGTTCGACTTAACTTCAATCTCGCGGCCAAACTATCGGCTGTTTCCTGCCAGTTTTCTTTGAGGGCATCGAAGATTAATTGCTGCGTCCAAGCATCAACATCGGCGCGCGGGGCCATTAAATCGAAGTTACCAGATTGCGACCAATCGTTGGCACTCCAGCCCGATAATCCTAGGGTAAATGACATATCGCCCAAATCCGCAACGTAAAAAGAAGGCATTCCCGTTCCTAACAAGTGAACTGTGAATTTTTTAGCTACGGGAATCAGTCTTTCGAGAATGTGAATGCGCCGCCTGCCCCAAACTCGAATTTGTTGTTCTTGGGAACCAGTATAGATCGATCGAGCGCAAACAATCTCGGTTCCCCAAGGGTCAAAAATCACTCGCACCGGTTCCCCCGGTTTCAGGATGTAGCGCATACTCCGCGGCCCTTGTTTTTCCTTGTGACGCCGCAATACAAAACAAATATTGTGAACGTCCATCGGCTGCAAATCGAACCGCACTGCGGGCAAAGACATGGCGGAACTAACTTGCAAAAATCCTCTCACCCAGCTATCGGGTAGGTCGATTTTGACTTCTTTAAAATTCTCTTCATTTACAGTTTGCACTTCAAAGCCTGACGGATCTACTTGGAGGGAAGTAGTTTTGTAACTGCGAATTTTTTGAAATTCATCGTAAAGCGCGGCGGAGTAATCTATATTAGTCGTGCCGCAAGCAAATTCGCTGATGTTTTTAAATACTTCGTAACTGGCACCCAATCTGCCGTAACTTGATTCGTCTTGGCTGAAACACTCAAAAAATACTTCGTCTGGATGAACTGTAATTACCGGATCGAGGACGAACCAAGCATCGATATCCTTTTGATAAATGTAGTTGAAGTATTGTTGTTTGGCGCGGTTAAATGGTGCTTTTCGGTGGTTCAACCGTTGATATAACTCGTTTAATTCTGCTTGCAGTGGCTCAATTTTGTCACGCAGTTTTTGCTGGCGGGCGGCTACTAACTGCCAGTCGATTTCCTGTTGTTGGGCGGCCCATTCTTTATAGGCTGTTTTGTCTTTGGGTTTGAAGCGCATATCGGAGACGACGACATCGTGCAAGGCGCTGATTGCTTCGCGAAATGCGACGTTTTGGCGCAATTCTCCGATAAAATAGGTTGGCGGGCGTTTGGTGTCTGGGGAGAAAGACATTTGGGTGCTGCTGCCGCTTTCTGTAACTCCGGTATTGCCTTTGTAAGAGTAGTTAAATTCCATAATATATCAGTTGACAGTTGACAGTTTACAGTTGACAGTTGACAGTTAGATAGTAGGGGAATCAAATCGTTTATGGTAGAAGAGTAAGGAATTTATTCATGAGGTTATTTATATCCTCAGCGATGGTGCGGTTGCTATGTTTGTTAGTATTTGGTGAGATTTTTTGAAGAAAGATTGAATATTTCATGCCACCAGCATTGCCTTTCAAAATATCTGAGGTTCCGGCAAGGCTTTGCCATCTTCCAAACAGGATTCAATTAACATTTCTAAAACTTCCCTAGCACTTTTTAGTGCTTCTTCATAACTATTTCCGTGAGTGTGGCAAAATTCTCCCCATTCGGGAAGACTTACTACAAAACAGTCATCTTCGATCGACCATTTGATTACTATAGTATAGCGAGTTTTCATATCAAGTGGGGTAGATTGCCGATCGAATCTAGGGTGGGGCGGGGGCGGGTTTATTAGACTTTGGAGTTGTATTTGAGATTAAAGCGAACCCGCCCCTACAGAAATTATATGTATTTAAATAAAAGGTGCAATAAAAGGTGCACAGTGCTACATCTAACATTTATGCGCTGAAGTAAGGCGCAATGCCCTCAACCATCCTAACAAATTACCGCTGAGATTGTCGGGAAACTGTACCGAAAATAAAAGCATCTTTAAATGCCAAGTAAATCAACAATAGATGCAGCAAAAATTGCTGGAACCCCAAAACCGGATCTAGCCGCCATCCACTAAACAATAAAATAAAACCGCTGGCGGGCAAGATAAAAATTGCCATCAATCCTTGAATGATGTAAAGAATTATCCCCAAACCGCCAATGAGTCGCGATCGCATTCCGGCATTTAATATCGCTGTAACTAGATATGCGATCGCCAAAGCTACATCGACAATACCCAAAAGTGACATTAAATTCAATCCATAATTAACCATCGATCGCCCCTTTTTATCTAAAAAATTAACAAATCTTATTGAAAGCTAACTCCGCACCTCCGCAACAGGTTTTACTTGAATTGGCAAATCGAGTTGAGGATAAAATTGACGGATTTTTAGCATTGTTTGAATCGCTGTCGCTTTATCTGCGATCGCAATTGTAGCCGACTGTCGGGTTAAAATTTCCGCGACAATCCTTGCAGATTCCTCGCTTTTTGCTGCTTCCGCATCCAGAAAAGCAAAAACTCGCCGCTTCGCAACTCTCCCTTTATTCACCCGCGATAAAACGCTGACAAAAAATGGTGCTAATTCCCGCAGCCTTTCGGGATTGTTGGCTGCATAACTCTCCAAATAATTCGTTGCAAACAACTGCATATCCGCCGACGGATGTTCGCTAAATTTCAGCAAATAATCTTGCCCGCATTCATCTTGAAAATAGCGCATTACCAAATCTCTGCCAAACTGCCGCACATCTTCCCGAATGCTGTCGCACAGACTTACCATAATTTCAGGAGTCCAATCATCTCCCGTAAATTCTGTTTGAAAAATTCTAACGGCAAATTCCCGCGAATCATCCCATTTTGCCTCCAACATTCGCACCGCGGACAGCATTTCTCCAGAATTGGCGCGAATTGCTTCGAGGTTTTGCAAAAACATTTGTCTCGCAGCTTCTCGCACTGACAAAATTTCGTGACTTGCAAGTTTGACAATCTCAATTGTATCAAATTCAGTCACCCAATTCGCGCAATTTGCACTCAGTACAAATCCGCCCAATTCCTGCGCGACTGAAGATTTAGCTTTCAGCAGCCCTAAAGCCTTATCTTTATCAATTGCAGTCATCCAATTAGGAATATCTTCCCGCAGTAAATTCAGCAAGTAGCGGTGGACTCCTTCCTGTTTTTCCGGTAACATTAATATATCGATCGACTCTCTCGCAATCCACGCCGCAAACTCTTGATATGTAACTGCCAAACGCTGAATAACAGGTTGAATCGCGCTGCGAATGTCGGCTAAATTATTCACAGCCATTGCTAATATCAAAACTCGCTTGTCACCTGTTAGCGATGCGTCGGGTAATTGTCCGAATAATCTAATACCGATCGTGCGAATTGGTTCGTAGGGCGATGCAATTAAAGATTCGATTAATTCAGGGGGCAAATCGACTGCTGGAATTTCGTGATTCAGCAAAATATTCGCTCCAAATTCCTGAATTTGAGCGATCGGATGTTTTAGCAAATCCAAAATTACGCCCAATCCCAAACTCTGCAGTTGTTCTGGAAAACACAACAGTAAAGTTTCGGCGATTTCTCCTGCTAAAATAGATGTCTGAGTCGGATAAATATCTGTTGCTTTAAATGCCAGTAAATGAGCGATAATTCTGCCGATTAACACTTTTGCCGTGCGATCGCTCATCGCCACACTGCTTAAAATCCTGCGAGCAAATTCTCGCACATCTTCGTACAAACTAATGACTAAAATAGCTATTAATTCGCTGTCTTCTAAAATGCGATCGCGCTGTTCTTCCAACCAACTGCAAGCTGACTCCCGCCCGCCGGAAAATACGCAATTAACAATCGCTAAAATAACTTCTCGGTGTTCGGGATATCTGTTATATTCGTTTTGAATGGCTAAATTCACACCCAATTCTGCGGTGACTTCGTAAGGTCGATCGATAATTTTAACTATTGTACTGACATCTATCCCAGCTAAAAATTGCGGGCAATATTTCAGCGCTTTGACGGCGAAATGATGCACCGGACGGCAGTTACTTTCTAACACTAACTGCAACAGTCGATCGGGATTTTGCTGCCAAAGTTCTGGGAAAGCTTCTTCTCGCACTTCCGGTTCCGGATCTCCCGGTTTGTAACCTTCTCTGCAACGCCACGCTTCTGTATTCGGAAAATAAACATAACGCGGGCTGTTGTCGTAGAGAATGCGATTAAATGTTAAATAGCCGGCAAAAATATCCCACTCAACAGCATGAGTGACGGCGCGAGTCCAGTTAGAAGTATTCCATTGATAATAAGTGCTCCGCACAACTTCCTCGGCATCGCTGTCAGCATATTGCAGCAAAATGCTGGCAGCCATGTTTGCATAATCAGCATCTCCGCCTTCACCTAATTGTTTGAGAGTTCGCCACACCCGCAGCAGAAAATATTCCCGAGTATTGCTGCCGTAAGCAATTCTCGCATTGGGACTCTGCATTTCATTTGAGAATTCACGGGTTTTAACTGATTCGTACTGTTTGGTTTTTTTGTTCTGTTTCCATTCAATCTTTTTCAAGTAACCGCCACCAGGAATATAAACACCGTAACTGTTGCTGCGGTACATGGCTTTTTCGCATTCAAAACGTCGGGCAATAATGGCAAATACTTCCCCGTCGCGGCGGTATTCAGCCATTTTGAAGATGTGGCGAATTTGTTTAAAATAATTCGGTTTAAACGGTGCAGTTTTTAAGATATCTAATAAGCCCGATCGCGCGCATTCACTGTCAATCTGATAAAGTCTGTCTAGAACCGCAAAACGGCTGCTATCTTGGCTGTCTAAATAAATTTTCAATACAGCAGAAAAGGCTTCAGCGTTGCCGTTTGCGAGTAATTCGCGCAAATGCGCCGGCAGCAATTCTATTATTTCAGTTTGCAGGCGCGATCGATCTGCTTCATCCGCCAACTTCAACACTCCTTCAAAGGCAATTCTCCTGACAAAATCCGCAGTTGCAGCATTTCGATAAAGTCGAGTTAGTGCTTCCTTTGCACCTTCGCCCCCGCATCGGCCCAAACTCCAAGCAATACAGTAGTCTCGCAGCGCTTCTCCCGTGCCGATTAAATTAAGCAGTCCCGGCCCCGCTTCTGCAATTTTCAACTCTCCAGCGCGCCAAATTGCCCTTTCCAGAGGCCATTTAGGACTGCCTCCGGCAGCGATATTATTCAAAATAGCTTCCTCGCGCGTAGCAGCAGGTGCTGCATCGG
>JAAUPF010000219.1 GCA_012034575.1 Richelia sp. CSU_2_1
GCAGCATATTCGATTCTCACCTTGAAAGGGTTCTCAACAGCCACAGAAGGTAGCTTTCCAGGTTAATAAACCCGCCCCCACCCCACCAGAAAACCTCTTGTTGATATTGCTGCTCCATGTGAGTTTTTAACCGACTTTTGCTATTAGACGGGGAATTAATTCCCCGGCGGGCTTTCAGCAAGCCCTAGCTAATTCTGGCGCTGATTTTTGCGCTTCGCCCGCGCCAAACCCGCCACGCCAAATCCTACCAAAGTACCCAATACAGTAGAAGGTTCCGGCACCGGTTCAACATTGGGGTCAACCCCCGGTTGAAAGCTTCCTTTAATTGCGATTCCGTCGTTCGCGCACTCGGCAAAAAAGTTAGCAATATAGCTTCCCGAAGGCATTCCTGATTTATCAAAACTAAATCCGATTGTCTGAGAACCTGTCGCATTAAAATGAGCGAAATCTAAACCCATAACTTTCAAAGTTTCAGGAGTCAAAAAATCGATCTCCCCTACTTTAGTTCCTACTGCTATTGAGTTGAGAACCGTCCAATCTCCTGTTTGCTGGAAGTAAGGATCGTCTGCAGCTAAGTCCCCCATTGACGGGGTGCCGCCTCCGGCTACAACTCGGGTATTGTATAGGTTTAAATTCCGAAATCCCAGATTAGTGCTGGTCACACTTTTAGCAGCAACGTTGCTGTAAACGCCTGTTGTCGCTACGCCCGAGTCATTGCCTGCTGCAAAGCGAATGGCAAACAAACTGCGGTTCGTGTTTGCCGTGTTGAAGTTTTGACCGGAAAAGTTGAAGAATAAATCGCCATAATTAACGTTGCCTCGATCGGCCCAGGGATCTGCATATCCTGCTAAGCTTAAATTTGAATTAATCGCAACGTAAGCTTTATCTGATGTTTCTTTGATAGCGATACCGTAAAATTCAAATTCGCCACCACCGACATTGATTCCTGTTACGCCGTCGTTGAAGGAATCAATAGCGTAATTCCAGCCTCCGTTTAATGTTGCTGCTGCTGCTGGTTCTTGTTGCAATCCAGCAGATGTTATTAATAAAACAGCAGTTGAAAAAAGCCAGTGAATCTTGGTGGAAAAAGTTGAGTTTATAGGATTTTTAGTATGCACGATCGAACAACCCCTGATATGAATCTTGCGGTCAGTTTTGTCAATTAGCAGCTACGCAGAAACCTAAAAAACCTACGCACAAACTCTATATGTAGGGCGCGCAGCACGCACCTTACTTCTTGTGTCCCGATGCTTCAATGTTTCGGAAATTACCCAAGACATAGTTTGCTCCACTAGCTATAGGGTTAAGGCACGCAGCCCTCGTCCTACATATAGAGTAAGGGTGTAAGTCCAGTTTCTCACCAGAAAATTTCGGCTAGCTATGAGAAAACTAGCTGTATCAATTTGTTGGTGTTGGCTTTAAGTAAATCACGAATTACACGGAAGTTTATTAAAGATTTGGTAAAGATATATTTTGGGGGCCTTGCTGTAACATCAATTGTTCCGTATGCAAGGCTCTTTACCTAGAAAATATTGATGTTTGGTCGTAAAAATTAAGTATAATATTTTACTCATAGTTTAAGTAATTACGCCCGACCCTTCAAAAAGGAAGAAGGTGTTGGGACTGCGATCGAACTGGCAAAAATTGTTGCTGCCAACGATCGAGCACTAAAAAGTTACCAGTGATACTAAATTATTGTTGATAGTTCTGGGACGACTCTGACTTTTCCCTTGATTACAGATCGCAGCAAGCGGTTAACAGAGTGTCTATCTTCTTCTGCGAGAGATTCATCCAACACTGCAGCCATCAAACCGTAGCGATCGGCAATAGTGAGAGAACCCGTATCGGTCACAGAGGCCAGTATTTCTGAAATAGCGCCGGGGAGAAGTTGAACTGCAAGCACGGTAGTTTCCCTGAATTCGATACTTGCATCATCTCTGGTTTCCGCAGTTTTTGGGGTGATGGCACAAATGCTTGGAAGGTGATGTTTTGAGACCAACAGCGTGACAGCAAGGCCTGGACTTTGCGATCGAGCGCACCTACAGCGAGCGATCGGCGTCACAATTTTACCTTCATATTGGAAATACTTGACTCAAATATAAAGATTTCTAGTGGATTTTTTATTTTGTCCCCCTGGCGATCGATGTATAAAACGCATTGCCACTATCCGAAAAATTCATATAACTCAACATTTTGTAAAAATAGCTACTAATACTTAATGTGAGCGGCCCTACATTGATTCATAACTCAGGTGCATCCAGACGCAAAACCGAACCATCGGTAGCAACTAAAGCAAACATAGTTTTGCGACTGTCTTGGGAGTGCCGGAAAAACTCAAATTTACAGATAACAACCAATCATGCTCACAATAAATTCGATCGAGTAACTCAATATACAGTTTTAAATCACTAGAATCACCAAAATCGGCACAAGAACACAGAAGATGCCCCAAGTCAATATCTCCCCGAACCAACCAGCAGCGAGGGTAAATCCGTGACCCAGACAGTAGAACCTAAAGCCAGCCTCAACAAATTTGAAAAACTCAAAGCCGAAAAAGACGGACTAGCAGTCAAAGCCGAACTCGAAGACTTCGCCAAAATCGGCTGGGAAGCAATGGACGAAACAGACCGCGACCACCGCCTCAAATGGCTTGGCGTCTTCTTCCGACCGGTCACTCCTGGCAAATTCATGATGCGGCTGCGCCTCCCCAACGGCATCATCACCAGCACTCAAACCAGAACGCTAGCAGAAATCGTCCAACGCTACGGCGACGATGGGTCCGCCGACATCACCACCCGACAAAACCTGCAACTGCGCGGAATTCGCATCGAAGATTTGCCCGACATCTTCCGCCGCCTGCAATCTGTCGGTTTGACCAGCGTTCAGTCAGGCATGGACAACGTGCGCAACATCACCGGTTCCCCGGTAGCCGGTTTAGATGCTGACGAACTCTTTGACACGCGGGAATTGGCCGTTCAAGTCCAAGACGCGATTACCAACAACGGTGAAGGCAACCCCGCGTTTTCAAATTTGCCGAGAAAATTTAATATTGCGATCGCAGGCTGCCGCGATAACTCAGTCCACGCCGAAATCAACGACATCGCCTTCGTTCCCGCTTACAAAGACGGCAACTTCGGCTTCAACGTTTTAGTCGGCGGGTTCTTCTCCGCCAAACGCTGCGAGGCAGCAATTCCCCTGAATGCGTGGGTGGACCCCAGCGACGTGGTAGATTTGTGCACCGCAATATTAATCGTGTACCGCGACAGCGGCCCGCGAGCCAACCGCCAAAAATCCCGCCTGATGTGGCTGATTGACGAACTCGGAATCGAACAATTCCGCGCCGAAGTCGAACAGCAACTCGGTCGGACCTTGCTCCCGGCCGCACCCAAAGATGAGATCGTTTGGGAAAAACGCGACCACATCGGCATCTGGGCGCAAAAACAATCAGGACTCAACTATGTAGGGCTGCACGTTCCTGTAGGACGGTTAAACGCATCTAATATGTTCGACCTCGCCCGCATTGCCGAAGTTTACGGTAGCGGCGAACTCAGACTTACTGTCGAAGAAAACGTTATTATTCCCAACGTTCCCGACTCGCGGCTGGAATCGCTGGTCAAAGAGCCGCTGTTGCAACATTTTTCCATCGACCCGGCACCCCTGTCGCGAGCCTTGGTTTCCTGCACCGGCGCGAAGTTTTGCAACTTCGCCCTCATCGAAACTAAAGCCCGCGCCGTCGCCATGATTCGGGAACTCGAAGCCGAACTTTCAGTACCCAAACCGGTCAGAATTCACTGGACGGGCTGCCCCAATTCCTGCGGTCAACCGCAGGTTGCAGATATCGGGCTGATGGGGACGAAAGTTCGCAAGAACGGCAAAACTTTAGAGGGTGTAGATATTTACATGGGCGGCACTGTGGGCAAAGACGCTCACTTGGGTCACTGCGTCCAAAAAGGCATTCCCTGCGAAGACCTCAAACCCTTGCTGCGCCAACTGCTAGTCGATAATTTCGGGGCCGTTCCCAGCGAAAGCGACGTAGCAGCCCTCAACCGGCAACTGCAACTAACGGTCGATAGGGACGAAACTCCCGTTCAGGCAAAGCCTCTGACATCTACTGTAATTTTTGCTCGATCGGGCAAAGAAGTGGCCTGCAGCGAGGATGAATTCATCCTCGACGTTGCCGAACGGGCTGGAGTCGAACTCGACAGCAGTTGTCGGTCGGGAACCTGCGGTACTTGCAAGCAAAAACTGCTCGAAGGGAAAGCAGTCTACGACAGCCAACCAGACGCAGCCGCCGACTTAGAACCAGGGTTCATTTTAACTTGCAGCGCGCGGGCGATCGGCAAAATTTCGATCGATGCCTGAGCGCACAGTGTGAGGTGCAATTAACCGCATACGTTATTGTAATTCCGAGCTTGCGGGGCAAAATAACCTCACATCTTGCATTCCCGCAATCTCAAAGTACACCAACAACAAAAAAAATGAGCAACCTTTCCAGAAGAAAATTCATCCTCACCGCCGGAGCCACAGCAGCCGGCACCCTGCTAGCCCACGGCTGCAGTTCCGGTTCCACCACTTCTAGCAGCCCCAGCCCCGCAGCCGGTGGCGCATCGCCCACAGCAGCCCCCGCCGTCAACATCAACCCTGCTGACGCCCCCGAAGTTACTAATGCCAAACTCGGCTTCATCGCCCTTACCGACTCAGCACCGTTAATCATCGCCCAAGAAAAAGGCTTATTTGCCAAATACGGCATGACAGGTGTGGAAGTCGCCAAACAAGCATCTTGGCCGGTAACGCGCGACAACCTCGAACTCGGTTCTGACAAAGGCGGTATCGACGGAGCTCACATCTTGTCCCCCATGCCTTACCAAATGGCATTGGGTACGATTACTAAAGGCAATCAGCCAGTGCCGATGTACATTTTGGCTCGGTTAAATACTAACGGCCAAGGCATTTCCGTCAGCAAGAAATACCTAGATTTAAAAGTAGGTACAGACAGCAAAGCTCTCAAAGAAGCCATTGCCAATCAGAAAGTTGCTATGACATTTCCCGGCGGCACCCACGATTTGTGGATGCGCTATTGGTTAGCAGCCGGCGGCATCAATCCAGATACAGATGTTTCTGTAATTCCCGTACCGCCGCCCCAGATGGTAGCTAACATGAAATCCGGCAGCATGGAAGCTTTTTGCGTGGGCGAACCTTGGAACGCTCAGCTAGTTACTCAACAAGTAGGATACAGTGCTTTAATCACCGGAGAACTCTGGAAAGACCATCCCGAAAAAGCCTTCACTATGAGAGGAGATTGGGTGGACAAAAACCCGAAAGCTGCCAAGGCAATTACAATGGCTGTCCTCGAAGCCCAGCAGTGGTGCGACAAGCCAGAAAACAAAGAGGAAATGTGCCAAATCATCTCTCAAGATAAGTGGTTAAAAGTACCTGTGGCAGATATTCTCGGTCGCATGAAGGGAGAAATTGACTACGGTACCGGTCGCGTCGAAGCAGCCAGCCCGGTAGCGATGAAATTCTGGAGGGATAATGCTTCCTATCCCTACAAAAGTCACGATGCTTGGTTCATCACCGAAAATATCCGCTGGGGTTACATACCGGCAGCTACCGATATCAAAGCCACGGTTGACAAAGTTAACCGCGAGGATATTTGGAAAGCAGCAGCGACAACACTTGGCGTCCCGGCTGCTGAAATTCCGACCACCACTTCTCGCGGCGTCGAAACCTTCTTTGATGGCGTGAAATTCGACCCCGAAAAACCTCAAGATTATCTGACGGGTCTGGCAATCAAGAAAGCATAATTGCAAGATTCAGTGCTAATGGTTAAAGATTGAAATTAACCATTAGCTGCTAAATCGCCGGCAGTGACAGTTAGAAAATCTGGATTTATCAAAAATAATTGATGAGTATAACTGTTTCCGGAAAGTAAGTTTTAGGGTCTGAAAAAGCATCTATAAGCAATTCTCAATTCACTGCTAATACCTCACACCAACCAGACAATGGCAACCAACATTACTGTTTCTAAAAAAAGCAAAAATCCAGCAACTATGCTTCTGGATATGGTGCAAAAAAATCGCCGAAAAGTCATCCGACCGCTAGTTGCGATCGTCGTTCTGCTAGTCATTTGGCAAATTCTTTGCAGCAGCCCCACTTCCTCCTTGCCCGGTCCGATTAAAGCCGTCCAAGAAAGCTGGGAACTAATTATTAATCCTTTCTTCGACAACGGCGGCACCGACAAAGGCTTATTTTGGCAAATTGCTGCTAGCTTGCAGCGGGTGGCGATCGGCTTTACTCTAGCAGCAATTCTCGGCATTGCTTTGGGAATATTGGTCGGCACCAACTCTTTAATGTACGATGCTTTAGACCCGCTGTTTCAAGTATTCAGAACTATCCCGCCCCTGGCTTGGCTGCCGATCGCCCTTGGCGTATTCCAACAGTTTAATCCTTTTGAAGGTATGGGGGTAAAAGCTAACGAAGTTTCAGCGCTGTTTGTGATCTTAATTACCGCAATTTGGCCGATTCTAATTAACACCACTGTCGGCGTTCAACAAATACCTCAAGACTACAGAAACGTCGCCCGCGTTTTGCGCCTCCCCAACCAAAAATACTTCTGGAAAATCTTGCTTCCTTCTTCCGTTCCTTACATCTTCACTGGTTTGAGAATTGGTATCGGTTTGTCTTGGCTGGCGATTGTGGCTGCGGAAATGTTAGTCGGCGGTGTCGGTATCGGTTTCTTCATCTGGGATGCTTACAACAGTTCGCGACTCAGCGCCGTGATTCTGGCAGTGCTTTATGTAGGGATTGTAGGTTTGGTTCTTGACAGGGCTGTCGGTTTTATCGCCTCGAAAGTTGTTCCTGAAGAACGGAAGTAAAATTGGGTAATGGCGAATGGGTAATGGGGAATGGGTAATAGATAATGGGTAGTGGGTAATGAGTAATAACCGATCGATAAATTACCAACTAGCAATTACCCACCAACAACTAGCAACTACCAATTCCCAATTCCCAGTTTCCAATTCCCAATTACCGATTACCAATTACCAATTACCAATAAAGAATTAGCATCTACCTAGTAAAAAACTACCCTACAGGAATCATGTCATCATCAGTATTTGTTGAAGTAGACCACGTAGACCGCGTATTTAATCTAGCCAACGGCGAGACATATATCGCACTCAAAAATATCGAATTAAAAATCAAACAGGGAGAATTCATCTCCTTAATCGGTCACTCCGGTTGCGGCAAATCCACGCTGCTAAACATCATCGCCGGACTCGACCAACCCTCCCAGGGCGGGATTACTTTAGAAGGGCGCGAAGTTCGCGACCCCGGTCCGGACAGAATGGTAGTGTTTCAAAATTACTCGCTGTTGCCTTGGCTGAGCGTGCGCGAAAATATTGCTCTAGCAGTAGAAGAAGTTTATCGCGGCAATACTCAAGCAGAACGCGAATTAGTGATCGAACATCACATTAAATTGGTCGGACTCGGACACGCGGCCGACAAGCGTCCGGGCGAAATTTCTGGAGGGATGAAACAAAGAGTGGCGATCGCCCGGGCCCTAGCTATCCGCCCGAAACTGCTGCTGTTAGATGAACCCTTCGGAGCTCTCGATGCCTTAACCCGCGGCGGTTTGCAAGAACAGTTGATGAAAATTTGCGAAGAAAGCAAAGTTACCGGCGTTATGGTAACGCACGATGTTGACGAAGCCTTATTGTTGAGCGATCGCATCGTGATGCTGACCAACGGGCCGGAAGCCAAAATCGGGCAAATCCTCGAAGTCAACATCCCCCGCCCCCGGAAGCGCATGGAAGTAGTCAATCACCCCAGCTACTACGCCCTGCGCAACGAAATGGTTTACTTCCTCAACACCCAAAAACGGATCAAACTGCGCCGCGCCGCCCAAAAACAAGCGCCCGCCGTTATCTCCCGTAACGGTTTGGAAAAAATCAACCTCGATATCGGCTTTATTCCCCTGACAGATTGCGCCCCCTTAGTCGTAGCTAAAGAAAAAGGATTTTTCCAAGCCCACGGTTTGGAAGAAGTTACCCTCAGTCGCGAACCTAGCTGGAAAGCCATCGCCCAAGGTATCGCCGACGAACGCCTGGATGCAGCGCAAATGGTTGCCGGAATGCCGATCGCGATGTTTTTAGGTATGGACGGCCAAGCCCCGGTGCCCGTCAACACCGCCTTAACCCTTTCCCGCAACGGCAATTCGATTATCTTCGGGAAACACCTGTACGACAAAGGCATTCGGACTCTGGAAGATTTCAAAGCTTCGATCGCCAGCAGTCCCGATCGAGTTCACACCTTGGGCATGGTACATGCAACCTCGATGCAAAATTTGCTGTTCCGCTACTGGCTGGCGACCGGCGGTATCGACCCAGATCTCGACGTGGGTTTGACGGTGATTCCGCCCCCGCAGATGGTATCCAACTTAACTGCAGGCAACATTGACGGTTACTGCGCAGGCGATCCTTGGAATTCCCACGCAATTAACGAAGGTGTCGGTTTTGCGATCGCCCGTTCCCTCGATATTATGCCGGGACATATCGAAAAAGTTCTCGGCGTGCGCGAAGACTGGGCTCAGAAATATCCTCAAACTCACCTCGCCCTCGTGAAAGCTTTGTTGGAAGCTTGCGAATATTGCGACGATCGGCGCAACCGGCCGGAAATCCTCGAAATGCTGTGCCGAGATGAATATGTGGGTGCAGATCCCAAAAATATCCGTCCGGGATTCCTCGACGCCTACAACAGCGGCACGGGCGCAGAACCGGAAATGCTTTACAACTTCAATCAATTCTACGTTGACCAAACTAATTGTCCCGATCGCCTGGAAATGTTGTGGGTGATGGCACAGATGGCCCGGTGGGGATTGATTCCGTTCCCGAAAAATTGGATAGAAGTGGCCGATCGAGTTTTGCGGGCCGATGTGTTCGGTCAAGCAGTCAGGGAATTGGGTTTGCCAGATATTATGAAGGCGCGCCGCAGCATCAATTTGTTTGACGGTACTGTGTTTAAAGCTGACGATCCGATCGACTACTTGCAAAAAGTCAAAATCAAACGCGCCGTCCGCATTGAAGAAATTTTGATCGAACCGATCGGCAGTCAGTGTTCTATTCCACAACCTGCTGCATAAAAGAAGGAAGAAGGAAGAAGGAAGAGGGAAGAAGGAAGAAGGAAGAGGGAAGAGGGAAGAGGGAAAAATTATTTTGCTATTCGCTCAAACCTTTCAACTTAAAACTATTTTTTCACTTCTTCTTGAATTAAAAATTCAGCGCTCTCAACTCTCTGATTCCTTCAACTTCCCATTCAAAAATATTCTTTGCATCTCTCGGTCTCATGCCTAATCTAGAACCCCTTAACCCCAATTCAGAAGATATGCAAACGCTAAAAAATCAACAGGCTGCGAAAGCTGCAATTAATACCACCACCGCGAAGCAGCCTTTTTTGTCTATTAAAGATGTATCGAAAGTCTACGAAAATCCTAAAGATCCTGCAAAACCTTTCGTTATTCTTGACGGTGTAAACCTCCAGATTAATGAAGGCGAATTTATTTGTTTGATCGGTCACTCGGGTTGCGGCAAATCTACTTTGCTGAATTCGATCGCGGGTTTCAGCCTGCCGACAACGGGAAAAGTCGCACTCGAAGGAACGGAAATTACTGAACCGGGCCCCGATCGCATGGTAGTGTTTCAAAACTATTCGCTGCTACCTTGGTTGAGTGCAGAAGAAAACATTCACCTCGGCGTTGAAACTGTTTACTCGGACAAGACTGCCCAAGAGCAAAATCAAATCGTTGAAGACCACTTGAAATTAGTCGGCTTAACGGAAGCTTGTAAAAAAAGACCCGGCCAATTATCCGGAGGGATGAAACAGCGCGTAGCAATTGCCCGAGCTCTAGCAACTCGCCCCAAACTGTTAATTTTGGACGAACCTTTTGGAGCTCTGGACCCGATTACGCGGGAAGAATTGCAAGAAGAATTGCTGAAAATCTGGCAGGAACACAAAATTACTGTCATCATGATCACTCACGATATTGATGAGGCTTTGTTTTTGTCCGATCGCATCGTGATGATGACGAACGGTCCGGCTGCTAGTATCGGCGAAGATATGCACATTCCGTTCAGCCGTCCCCGCAATCGGGCGCGGATTATGGAAGATCCGAAATATTACGAACTGCGGAATTTTGCTTTGGAATTCCTGTTCTCTCGCTACGCCCACCACGAGGAAGGCGAAGATGCTGATGTGGAAACAGAAAAAGTTGTTCTACCGCTGCCAATATCGGGCAAAAAGCCGGTCATTGCTGCTGCTGCGCCAAACACCTCAGAGCCCTCACCTTTTGCGCCTCACTCTGCTAAATCCTCACCGATTTCGCCGATTAAAGGTGGCGTACTAGCAGTTTCGTGGTTGGTAGGGATGGCTGCTTTAGCTGCTATCAATATGTCCGGTATTTCCAACCAGCTAAAACCAGCGAAACAAGCAGAAACTGCACCCGCAGCGCCGGCAGCAGTTGTGAGTTCTCCTCCTGTTCCCACACCTGTAGCTGTTGCGCCCTCTGCTGCGAGTCCTGCGCCCTCTGCTGCCAGCCCCGCGCCTGCTTCGCCTGCGGTAGCTAACAGCGCAACAGCGCCTGCAAGTACCCAAACCAGCGCGACTTCGGATATTTCGGACAAAGCCCAACTGGGCGCGATCGAACAGCAATTGTACGCGCAAATTGATGCAAGTTGGCGGACTGTTCCTACATTTACTGAAAGCTTGACTTATCGGGTTAAAGTCAAACAAAATGGCGATATCGTGAAGTTTGAACCTACCAATCGAGCTGCTAAAGATTTCGTTCAAGAAACTCCTTTACCAGTGTTGCAAGTTCCCGCAGGTTCGCCCGCAGATTCTCAAAAAACTGCTGAATTTCAAGTAACTTTCAATCCCAACAATGGCGGTGTATTAGAAGTGAAAACAGGGAATTAGTCGCTCGTCGATCGTTGACATTGGGGAATTGGGAATTGGGAATTGGTAAGGAGTTTTGAATTTTGAGTTTTGAGTTTTGAGTTAAAGACAGTTATTAATTCAAAACTCAAAACTTAGAACTTAAAACTTCCTCTCTCCCGATCTCCCCCTCTCCCTCTCCCCCTATTCCTTCTTCCCTATTCCTTCTTCCTTCTTCCTTCTTCCTTCTTCCTTCTTCCTTCT
>JAAUPF010000220.1 GCA_012034575.1 Richelia sp. CSU_2_1
GAATGGTGGCACCAACAACCGCTTCACGGTTGGTTTTTTGTTCTGCCAAGGATGCTCAGAGGGTTCTGAAACTTGTTCTTAAAAAATAGGTGCTAAAATAGCCCTCAAATCCATATCCCATATAGGTTTGAGCGTTAGAACAAAATCTCTAGAATGCCGCGACAAAACCTCTAGAATGTCGCGACAAAACCTCTAGAATGCCGCGACAACGTATTTTTGAAACCTTTACTACATATAGTTTTCAGCTTTTAGAACAACTCTTATCAGTCTGATAAGACTGATCCGCCACCAAATCCCGTGTCGGCTGGTCTGGCAGGATTGGAAAAATAGTCGCGCACCCTTTCTCATCCTCGACTTGGGGCGATAGGTTCTTTCCACGGCTGGAGTTACCGCAGTCGCTACAAAAAAGCGATCGCAAAAGACAAAACCTTAAAACCGCCTCGCCCCAGCAAAGTTTGCCGATAGTTCAAGCGACTTCTCTATGAATCGAGCCCCGGCACAACTACCGGGCCTGGTTGTTAGAGCCTGCCCTTCTGGCTTTTGGGTGCAGCAAGCGCCACTGTACGGCGGATGGCGCGACGTTCTAACAATCAAATTCACAAGAACCCCAATCGCCTTAAAAGTGCCTGACACAGCCACTTTTAATGACATTTACATTCATTTCTACCGCTAACAAAAATGGTTGCAGATACAACTACCTGGCACAAACCGCCGCTCACCAGATATGCCTCAATTTATGAAGCCCTAGCCGACGTGCTCGAAGGCGCTACCCCCAGCGCCATCAAACTCGCCCTCTACCTGTACAGAAACTGCATCGGCGGCAAACCGGAGGAAATCGACATCAATTGCATCCCCTTGGGCGAAAAACGAACCACTGCAGTCCGAAACGGCAAACCTTACAGTCCCAACACCAGGCGGGCCGCTCTGAGACAGCTCGAAACGCTCGGCTTGGTAACAATCCTCAAAAACTACGGGCGCGGCATTTTCCGCATCGCAGTGCAGCACCTGGGCGACGTTCGCCCCTTCACTCATACCAATTCAAAATTCCAAAAACTGACCGATCGATCGAAAAATCAATCTCGCAAGTCAAAAATTGAGCAAACAGGAGGTTCAAATCCTGATGGTGCCGTACTCTTTACAAAGGATAAAAAAGAACAGCAAAGCACTGAAAACGCTGCTGCTTTTTTAAATGTTTTGAAAGAATCGGAAAGCTTAACCTCACCTGAAAATTTAACCCCATCAGATGAAAAACCACAGCTTGCAACTGGAGTCAAAACCAACAACACTGAATTAAATAAAAATTCACAACAACAAATAACAATCCCGATCCAGAATAAATATTCCGCCTAAATTGCTGAATCTCTGAGCACTGATTCATATAAGAATCCAGCGATCGATGTGACAATACCTTGCACTCCAGAGCAAATAAATTTGACCCCTGAAACCTCCAAAAAACATTCCTCAAAACAGGAGGAGTCCGACAATCAAACAATCTCTGTCGCCGAATCAGCAATACCTCTCAACAAAGCTGTTCCGTTAAATATCAAAACATTTTCGCCCGTTAATTCCCAGGCCGCATCCGCTCAGATTGTTAAAGCAGGTGCAATTGCCAATTCTGAGGCGATCGAAATTGTCGAAATCCCTGCAATTGTCAATTCCGAAGTAATTGAAATTATCGAAACCCCTGCAATTGTCGATTCTGAAGCGATCGAAATTATCGAAACCCCTGCAATTGCCAATCCCAAAGCAACTGAAATTACCGAAGCCCCCACAATAGCCAGCTCTGAAACAATCGAAATTATCGAAACCCCAACAATTGCCAATTCCGAAACAATCGAAATTGTCGCCCCCCCTGGGATTGCTGATTCTGAAGCGATCGAAATTATTGCAACCCCAACAATTGCCAATTCCGAGGCGATCGAAATTACTGAAGCCCCTGCAATTTTCAATTCCCAAACAACGGAAATTGCCGAAGCCCCTACAATTGCCGATTCCGAAGCAACTGAAATTACTGAAGCCCCTGCAATTGCCAATTCCGAAGCGATCGAAATTGTCAAAACCCACGCAATTGCCAACCCCGAAGCAACAGAAATTATCGCAGCCGTTAAGCAAGCCATAGGAGGCATGAATCGAGAATTAAAAAATTATGTTCTCCAGTACAGCTTAAACGAAATCCAAGCAGCGATCGACCTGTTCCAAACCCGAAGCCAAACCAAACAAATATCCAATCCTTCAGGATGGATTGTTGACTGTTTGCGCGGTCGTTGGTGGGAGAAAACCAACTGTTTTCAAAACTCCACCCCTGCAAAAGCTGTTTCTTCTCCAACTCCAATAAATTCTTCTCCAACTCCAACAAATTCTTCTCCCACAGAGACAGCGAGAATAACTGAGGCATATATTGACCCTCAGTATATGTCCTTAGAAACTCACCGAGAGTTCTGCAAGCAGTTCGAGAAACTCGGTCAAGAAGCTTTTGAAAAATTCGGCGTTCAACAGCAAATTTACTCGCAGTGGATGCACCGATTCCCACAACGCTTAAAAAGCATTTTAATTAGGCTATCAAAAACTACTTAGTTGTTGGATGTGCTGTTAATTTTAGCTATTTAAATAGCCAGAATTTTCACTCAAGCAAACAATCGATCGCACTGTTTTATTTACAGAGACTTACGCAGATAATGGCTTGACAAGCTACCCGGAAAGCAAACCAAGCATTGCATCTCCTATAAGTTGAGTTGGCACGGAAATTTTGTTAACAACAACTCAACCAAATGAACGACAACTAAAAACAGGAAAATACCAGATATGGCAGTCAATTTTGTCAGCGACATCTTGCCTTCTAACGTTGAGGCAGAGGAATTAATTTTAGGTGGAATTCTCATCGACCCGTTCGCCATTAAGCGAGTTGCAAATATTCTGCGCCCCGAAGCATTGTCAATTACAGCCCACCAACACATTTATCGGGCCGCTTTGGCACTGCACTCAGAAGAACAGCCCGCAGACTTGATGACCGTCACCACCTTCCTTGCCGATCGCCACCTGCTAGAATTAGTAGGGGGTCAAATCAAACTGGCGAGGTTGGTAGACCGGACTATTTCAGCCGTCAACATCGATCGATATGCCATGCTAGTTCTGGACAAGTTTGTCCGGCGCGAACTCATTAAAGTTGGCAATGACCTGGTGCGGCTTGGCTGCGAAACTTCCATTGAATTAGATACGGTACTAAGTATGGCTGAGGAAAAGATTTTTGCACTCAATAAGTATAAGGAAGAGCGGCAAAAAGCAATTCGGCCTCTTTCGGAATACTGCGCAGAACTTTGGCAATACCTGGATGCAATTGAGCAACAGCGTTTAGAGAATGCTGACTACTTACCTGGAATCAGCACGGGATTTTACGACCTCGACGACCTATTGGGAGGCGGATTTTACCGGGGTGAATTGATTGTCATAGGAGGTCGCCCCGGCAGCGGTAAAACAGCTTTGGCTTGCGCCCTCGGGTACAGCATTGCTTCCCTGCCCGAGAACGGTCGAGTTTTGATGTTTTCAATGGAAATGCCGGGTCGGGATTTGGCAGCGAGGCTGATAGCACTTGAGAGTGGAGTGGCGGTGAAAGATATCAGGCAAGTTAAATTAGCTGGTAAGTACGAAGCTTTAACTTCGGCTTTGGGGAAAGTCAGCGATGTTGATTTTTGGATAGACGAAAGTTTGGAACCGTCTCCCTTGGAAATTCGTTCCCGAGTTAGGGAGTTTGTTTGTTCTGGCAGTCCTTTGGGTTTGGTAATTATTGATTACTTGCAATTGATGGTGAATTCGGCGGATGAAAATGCTGTCAATAAAATCAGTGAAATTACGCGGCAGATGAAGATTTTGGCTCGCGAAGTTAACGCGCCCGTTGTGTTACTTTCTCAGCTCAATCGGGGGGTAGAAACTCGCGCGAACAAGCGTCCGAGTTTGTCGGATTTGCGCGGTTCTGGCGGCATCGAACAGGATGCGGATGTCGTGCTTGGAGTTTACAGGGATGATTATTACAATCCTGATTCTCCCGATCGGGGGATAGCTGAAATCATTGGATTGAAAGGGCGCAATAGCGGCACGGGGACGGTTAAGTTGTTGTTTGATGCTGAATGCTGTCGTTTTCGGAATATCTATAAATTTGGGTAATTGTGAATTAGCTCTGCGATCGCAGTTATTAGCAATCGCGACAATGCAAGTTATGGGTTAGGTTTGACGCTCGGGAGGTAAAAACAGCAGCAGGACTAAAGAGTCTTTGCTAGATTGGAGCGATCGAACTTAACTCAAGCTGGCAGGCTTTTTTAGCATACCTGCACCACTTGATTTGAATGTAAGAGCAGGAAGCAATTACCAACTAGGAATTATACTAACTTCCTACTTTGTGGTAGCAATACCTAACTTAGCTCCCTTAATTCTGCGCAATCGATCCATAACTTCCACCACATTCCCATGTTCAACACTTTTGTCGGCATTCAACACAATTAAGGAGTTCTGATTTGACCCGATTGCCTGTCGCACAGCACTCTCAATCTCCTCTAAATTGACCGACTTTTTATCAACCATTAACTTTCCCTTACTATCAATAGTGACAGTAATTTTAGAAGGCGATTCCTGAACCTGAGAGGTTGTTGCTTGCGGTAAATTTACGGGCAATCCCTCGGATTTGGATAGCGACAAAGAGGAAACAATTAAAAACGTCAATATGGCGAAGACCACATCAATCATGGGTACAATGTTGATTTGCGGAATGCTATCGGGTTCATCGGGTAGTCGCATAATTAGATTCTCTCGGTAATTGTTCGTAGCGATGGCGGTACAATAGCTCTAACTGACCTCCGGCTTCTTGAATAAAAGCCATCTGCTGTAAATAAAATCCGCGAAACATATTGGCAAATAGAAGTGTAAAAATTGCCACTACTAACCCTATTGCCGTAGAGACGAGAGCTTCGCTAATCCCGCTAGTAACGCCCGCAGCATTGGTGCCTCCGACATTTCCCAGTTTGAGGGAGCCAAAGGTAGTAATTAACCCCAAAACTGTGCCGAGCAACCCGAATAATGGCGAAAGGCTGATAATGGTGTCAAATATTGTATTGAATCGCTTTAAAATGGGAATTTCTGCTTGAGCGGCACTCTCTAGGGCCAAGCGAAATTCTTCGATGTTGGGCGAGTCTAATTCTAATGCTTCTAAAAAAATTCGGGCTAAGGGCAAATCGGCGTTTACTTGTAACTTTTTGATGGCGGAATCGGGGTTTTGACTGTACATTTGTAGCACTTCCCGCACTACCCGCCGCTGCCGCCGATTTACCCTAAACCAAAAAGCAAGACGCTCTAAAATTAGCGCGACTGCTGCAATTGAAGAGGCAAAGAGCGGCCAAGCAACTATGCCCGCAGAGCGAAAAATGTAAATAAAAGTATCCATTCGTTTGTACTCTCGTTAGCTGTGTTGAGCGATCGCCAGTTATCAAATAATGCAATTAGTACGATCGAAGGCTAGCAGAGTTTTTCAGTATAGAAGGCATCAGCGATTCGGACTGCAAATTGTTTCACTTTGGCGCGAGCGCGATTGCACTTCCTCCACCACTATGTGAGTATCTTTGCCTGTTCGCAATCTTCCAAAATCCTCCTGCTGTTATCCCCACCAATTCTTCTGTCGCTGCTTCCTTGCTAACTATTTGCATTAGGACTTGACATTTTAGCTCAATAATTTTAAAGATTCTCAACTAGATTTTCACGTTTTTTTGGAGATGTCAAGCCATCACGCACAAATTTAATAAATTTTTTTTATTTAGTACTGATTGTAAATAATTGCAACCTAATTATTTTTATATGCTAAAAAAGGACGCTAATGATAAAAATGTTGATATAGCAAGGTTTTTAGCACGATCTAGAAAGATTTTTGCACAGCTTGCCTTACCGAGGTCGGGAGTATCACAGCACCCCTAGTAGCTTGGTATACCAGCACAAAAAATGCAAATCGATCGCATAAACTAAGTAGAGAGAATTAAATAAATGCAAAATAATTGCAATAATTGAGAAGACACTGACAGTCTTCGTTATAGAGTGGATACGCCGAGATCCGATCGCCAACTCAGCCAGCAGTCGGTGGTTTGTTTCGGATGATGTGCACAGCAAGGCAGGAGGTAGCCAACCAATCCATGAAGGAGATGCACGAGGCATGAGTTTTTCAAATGTTACGGCGGCGCAAAGACAACAACAAGAAGAGGATCTCAAAAATTTCTGGCGATCGGTCTGATCGCCTCAACCGTAATGCACGGCGTGGGGCTGCCGTTACTCCTCAAGTTGGTCAAACCTGCTGAATTTGTTGAGGATGCGATCGAAATTGTGGTGTTCGATGAGCCTAAAGTCGAGGAAACCAAGCCAGAACCTGCGGTTCAAGAGAAAGTTCCGCCCCCGCCACCCCCAGCAGAGCCAACTCCTCCAGAGGAATCTCCTGCCGCCGAAACACCGCCACCGGTTCCAGAGGAATCACCGGTAGCCGAAACACCGCCACCGGTTCCAGAGGAATCACCGGTAGCAGCAACGCCAGTACCAGAAATTCAGAAAGAGTCGCCCGAAGTGGCAACTTCGCCAGCAACTCCTCAACAACCGAATCCGATCGCGCCGGAACCGGATTTCAATTCCCCAGAAACTCCCAAAACCCCGATCGCCAACGAATCCAACGATCCGTTGCCCGATCCGCCAAAAATTGACAGCCCCAGCACGACGGCGAACCAGCCTCCCAGCGAGCCACCCGTTACGGCATCGCGGCCCAGGGCTGCTAGCAGTTCCCCAGATTTTGCTGCTAACCCTGGAAATCCCGCCTCTGCTGACAGTCCCGAACGAAATAAACCGCCCTCGCGATCCGATGCGCCCGGTAGCGGAGAGCCTGCTGCAGAGCCATTTGCGGCTAATTCCGGGTCCGCGCCGCGATCGCCCGTTGCGGGAGCCCCAGTCACGGCAACGAGGCCGGGAGGTAGCGGTAATTCGAGAAATGCGATCGCGGATGTCCCAAATCCCTCTACCTCCGATCGCCCCGGAGGCGCAAGCCCTGGAACCCGTGCCTCAAACTCGCCCAACGGCGCGAGTCCCGATGGCGATCTGCCTTCCTCAGAGCCCTTTGGGGCCGGTTCCGGGGCCGCACCCCGCCCGCCACAAACAGGCTCGCCAGTCACGGCAACGAGGCCGGGAGGTGGCGGCAATAGAAATGCGATCGCGGATGTCGGAAATCTTCCTGCTTCTGGCAGCCCTGGAAGCGGTAGTCCCAGAAGTCGTGACTCCAACTCATCCGGTGGGGCGGGAAGTGGCTCTGGGCTTACCTCCGAGCCATTTGGCAACGGTTCTGGAGCCGTCCCCAAGCCGGCAAACTCTGGCGGGGGGAGTCCTTCGCGCTCTTCGGGCCTTGCTCCTGGCACCTGCATTAGCTGCGGTAAGCCTGACTATCCGCCCGCAGCCAAAAAAGAAGGGCGGCAAGGGCAAGTGCGAGTTCAGTTTGACATCGATCCCAGCGGTAAAGCCTTCAACATCGCGATCGTGACTTCTAGCAACTACGAGGACTTCGATCTGGCTGCGATTAAAACTGTAGAAAAATGGAAATTTGCCTCATCAGAAAGTGGCGTTCAAGGAAAAATAGCCTCTATTAACTTCGAACTCAATGATTAGTAAATTTCTAAAAACAGTAATTTGACGGTTATTCAACAAGAATGGCAAAGTAACAGCCAACTTAAACCTTGATTTTTTTGTGAATTATGAGTATGAGAATGTCACCCGCAAAAATCAGCAAACTTCAGCGACTTGGATGCGCTTTTTTACTTGGTTCGAGTTTGGGAATGGCTGAGTTATTCGCCAACCCCTACAGCGCCATAGCGGCGGTGCTTACTCTACCCGATGGCGGGCGCTGCGAGGGAGAATTGGTTGACGGAAAACTCAGCGGTCCCGGTATGTGCCAATATGCTAGCGGCGATCGCTACGAAGGGCAATTTCTCAACGGCAAACCTCACGGTAAGGGCACCTATACATTTAAAGAAGAAGGTCGATATCAAGGAGAATTTGCGGATGGTGAATTCAACGGTCAAGGTGTCCGCGAATTTGCTAACGGCAATCGCTATGAGGGGACTTTTAAAAACGGTGAATTCGAGGGAACTGGCATTTTTACCTCAGCTAACGGCGTCCGCTATGAAGGTACTTTTACCAACGGTTCTCCCAGCGGTCGCGGGGCTTTTACTTTCAGTAACGGCACTCGTTGCGAAGGAGATATTAAGGAAGGAAAAATTCAAGGCAAAGGCGTCTGTCAATATGCTAATAAAAACAGTTACGAAGGAGAGTTGCTAAATAACGTGCCTCACGGACAGGGAATTTTTACTTTTGCTGAAGGAGGGCGCTATCAGGGGCTATTTAGTGAAGGGCAATTTCACGGTAAAGGCACTCGCGAATATGCCAACGGCGATCGCTATGAGGGAGAGTTTGTCAAGGGTAATGCTCAAGGGCAGGGAGTGTTTACTTTTAAAGAAGGTGGACGCTATCAAGGGTCGTTTGAGAATGGAGAATTTAGCGGTGAAGGGGTGCGCGAGTTTGCTAACGGGAATGTCTATAAAGGCCCTTTTGTCAAGGGTAAATCTGAGGGGAAAGGAACCCTTACTTTAGCCCAAGGGGGAAGTTATTCGGGAGATTTCAAAGATGGTAAATTAAACGGTAAAGGAGTTTATACTTTTGCCAATGGCAACCGTTATGAAGGAGATTTTGCTGACGGGAAGATGAGCGGGAATGGAGTTTACGTGTTTGCGAATGGCGATCGCTGTGAAGGTGAATTTCGGGAGGGCCAGTTTAGCGGTAAAGGTAGGTGTATTTATGCTAATGGCGATCGCTATGAAGGTCAATTCCTTAACGGTCAAAAACACGGTCAAGGTTCCTACATTTATGCAGATGGAACCAAGGTAGAAGGAAGTTGGCAACAAGGTCAAATTCAAAAATAATCTCCGGGACGATCGATTTCATCTATAACGTTTGACTCACAGTAAAAACCAACATCCCGCTATATTTTAAAAAGGCGATGATTTCTGCTGCGGTTTTTGGGTTTCAGTAATCAGCAGTCAAGTGTGTAAATTTGTATGACACAATAGTTATTATCGAACAGCAAAGTTGGCGCTTACCCGAACAGTTTGTAGAAGATTGAATCCCGTCGCATGAAAGATTTGCATTCAAAGAGATAAATTAATACTACTGCGTAATGGCACGGACGGTTTTAACAGCGCAACCAACTCGGGCAAACTCCCCAATCGCGATCGCACCGACACCTAATAGTCTGCATTCAAACAAAATGTAGCCGTAAATTGTTCTAATAAAACTTACAAAAAAACCCTAATCCGTTCAAAATCATTGCTTTCATGACTTGTCCTGGGCTGAGAGTTTCTTTGTTGCTTATTCCCACTTTTTTGTTGATTTCTTCTACCAATTCCATTTCATCTATTATCCCTGCCACTATTTCCAAATGGTCTAAATTTACGATATTTATTACTTCAGATGGCTTGTTCATGATTTTGAGGGTCGATCGCACCTATTCGCCAGCGTATTAATCCACATACCACCAAATTTACTGTCTCGTAATTTTTCGCTTTTAAGCGGAATCTTTCTGCTGCCACTCGAAAGATTTTTAGTAATCTAATTAGGGCTTGCTGAATAAGGAATGAGAATTCAAATCGTTGTTTGGGATGTATTATCGAGTTTAGCCATCACTCGATCGAGATTAAATCTTCTTTTTGCTTGACTAAATTTTCCTTCAATAGCTTGACGGGCTTTCTCATCTTCTTGAGCTTGCTTTTTTGTGGCTTTACTCACATGGGCTGGTCGTCTTCCCAAGGGCGGACCACTCATCCTAATTCCTCTTTCTTTACACCATGCTCTATTCGATAGAGTGCCATAAATTTGGTCAACGTGAACTGATTCTGGGTAATGTCCTGTGAATTCTTTAAAGATCGATTTTTTTTGAACACCACATCTGTAGGCTTTCGAGGATTGGGAAAAACAGGCGCGAGCGCGATCGGGGAACGCTGCGAATTAGGGTGGCCTTAGCCCGAACGCTAAAAAGTTTGCGGACGCTTTTGAGTAAATTATTTGAGAATCTTTGGCAAATAACGCACTTGATAAAAATTTGATATTTGATAATTGCTCCGAACATTAAACCCTGAATGCTGACAGAGAACTGTTGCTATTGCAGGCTGGGGCGACAGTTTAAGCAACCGCAATAGCTTTGTAGCGCGAGCAACCCAGTCAATCGCCAACCAACGCCAACAACCGTTACAAAACTTTAACACGCTTGACTTTTACAATAAATTAATGCTAAAAAATTGCAATAATTCCGAAATCATGAGAATATAAACAGCAGCAAGCTTGAGTTGATATTGGGATTGTTGACAATCAATTTAGCAATTAGCTAATGGCTAACAGTTTTAGTAACCAACTACTTTTCACCCCCGATCGGGCAGGTGAGAACCTAAAGTTTGCAGCGCCTGAAGGCAGAGTCCGGTTTGCCAAAGAATAGAGGAGCAAGCATGAGCCTATCAAATACTTGTATAGAACAGCGATTGAAAGAGCAGGAGGCTCTAAAGAAGTTTCTGATTTACTGTTTTGTCAGTTCAGCAGCCTTCCACGCCGGACTGATAGGTGTCAGCGCCACGATGATATTCGATCGCGCTGTTAAAGCCACAGAAGAGCCAATAGAGGTACTTGTATTTGAAGATACCAAATCGCAACTAGAGGCTGAACCAAAGGTTAAAAAAGATATTTCTAACCCAGAACCCAAACTATTTGAAAATCCTATCTTACAGGCCCCAGGGTCTGCCGAACCGGGCGAGTTAACCGCACCAGAACCTGCGACTGAGAAAGCAACTTCTCCTGCTGAAGTAGTGGCGGAACCAACAGGTTTAGTTTCGCCGCCCCAGCAGACTGAACAACCGCGATCGACTGTTCCAGCCACGCCACCAGATCTAACAGCTTCACCAGCACAGCCACAGCCAACCGTTGAAGCACCGCCTCCTGAACCAGCGCCGCCACCAGAACCAACAGTTAAACCAGCGGAGCCAGCGCCAACAGTAGAAGCAGCACCTAACTCAGACAACAGCGGAGCCAGCGCCAACAGTAGAACGCAGCACCTACGTCAGACAACAGAGCCAGGAGCCA
>JAAUPF010000221.1 GCA_012034575.1 Richelia sp. CSU_2_1
TGCTTGAAAGGCGTCAGATCAGTTGCGGATCAGTTTTGGATCGGTTGTGGATTGCCAAAAAAATAGTAAAATCGATCTTGACAAGCTCAAATTCATCAAGTAACGATTCATGTCCACCCTCAAAGCTTCTCCACAGGGACTGACAAGAATTAAACAAGCAAGAATTGAAAAAGGGTGGGCTGTTGATGATTTCAGATGGCTTCAGTCAGCCAGTCAAGTTGTAGATGCTAGTTGGGAAGAAGATAACGTTCTGGCTGTGGGAATCTCACCCGGAACTTGGAAACGGTTCTTAGCTGGAAAATTCCCGATTAATACTGAAGCGTTTAAAGCTTACTGCCAAGTTCTCGGACTTAATTGGGAAGAAGTTGTCGATCGCCCGGAAGATACAAATACTAATAAATCACTTGCAATCGAAAATCGACATGATTGGGGCGAAGCACCTGATGTCTCGATTTTTTACGGCCGTCAGGAAGAACTTAATACCGTGCAGCAATGGATTGTGCAGGAAAACTGCCGCTTGATAACGCTGCTGGGTATGGGTGGAATTGGCAAAACATCTTTATCGGTGAAGTTGGCACACCAGATTCAAGATAGATTTGACTGTATTATTTGGCGCAGTCTCCGCAATGCCCCGCCAATTGATGAAATTTTGGTAGAACTGATTCAGTTTTTATCGAACCAAGAAGAAACGAATTTACCCACTCAAATAGATGGCAAAATTTCGGGACTGTTGAAATATTTACGTTCCGGTCGCTGTTTGATAATTTTGGATAATTTGGAGTCGATTTTACAGGCGGGCGATCGCACGGGCAGCTATCGTCCTGGGTGCGAAGGATACGGTCAACTTTTACAAATCATTGGCGATACTTTCCATCAAAGTTGTCTGATCCTGACTTCACGGGAAAAACCCAAAGGATTGGCAGCTTTGGAAGGAGAGAGTTTGCCAGTGCGATCGCTGCAACTTTCGGGTTTGCTAGCAACTGACGGGCGATCGCTATTTGATGTTAAAGGTACTTTTACTGCCACTGACGACGCATGGCAAATCTTGATCGATCGCTATGGTGGAAATCCCCTAGCCATCAAAATTGTGGCGTCTTCCATCCGTGATTTTTTTGATGGCGATATTGCTCATTTTTTGAATATTTCCCAGAAAATTCCGTTTCTATTCGATGATATTCAGGACTTAATCGGCCAGCAATTCCAGCGCCTGACAACACTAGAACAGCAAATTATGTACTGGTTGTCAATTAACCGCGAACCTGTTTCTTTGCCAGAATTGCAAGCGGATTTTGTCAACAACGTGCCAGTCCGCGAACTAATAGAAACTCTCACTTCTCTACAACGGCGTTCTCTGATCGAAAAAACGCGAATCGCTTTACCCAACAACCTGTAGTCATGGAGTACGTGACCGATCGATTAATTGAGCAAGTAACTCAAGAAATTGTTGGGGAAATAGCCAGAATTAATCCCTCCTGTTTATTAATCAACCATGCTTTAATTAAAGCTCAAACCAAAGATTATGTCCGCGAGACTCAAACTAGCCTCATCCTGCAACCCATTATTAATAAATTAATCGCAGAACTTGGTAGTCCTGAAAACATTGGGATTCGTCTGGAACAAATTCTCTCTTATCTGCGAGGAAAATCGCCGCCAGAAACCGGGTACGCTGCGGGAAACATCCTAAATTTGTTGCATCAAGCAGGGGTTAATTTAACTGGTTGTGACTTTTCTAATTTAACAGTTTGGCAAGCTTATCTACAAGGCGTAAACTTGCATCAGGTGAATTTTGCTGATTCAGATTTATCGCATTGTGTTTTCACTGAAACGCTAGGTAATATTTTATCAGTAGCTTTTAGCCCCGACGGTAAGTTGTTAGCAACCTGCGACACCGATTGTAATGTTCGTCTGTGGAGCGTCCAAACAGGTCAATTACTGTTAATTTGCCAAGGACATACTCATTGGGTGCGTTCTGTTGCTTTCAGTCCAGACGGACAAATTATTGCTAGTGGCGGTGCTGATTGCACGGTACGACTGTGGGATGCCAAAACAGGCGAATGTATTAGAATTCATCAGGATTGTACTGACGAAATTCATGCGGTAGCTTTTAGTCCAGATGGTCGATTTGTGGCAAGTGGTAGCGCTGACAATACGATTCGATTGTGGGATGTTCTCGGTGGTAATTGCTGTAAAATCTTGACCGGACACACCGATTGGGTGCGTTCCGTTGCCTTCAGTCCTGACGGACAAGTTATCGCCAGTGGTAGTGTCGATTCTACGGTGCGATTGTGGGATGTCAAAACAGGTGAATGTTTGCATATTTGTATCGGACATTCAGGTTGGGTGCGATCGGTTATATTTAGTCTCGATCGCGAAACATTCATCTCTGGTAGCAGTGACAAAACCATCAAATTTTGGGATATAAATACTGGCGAATGCGTCCAAACTTACACCGGACATACTGGCGGAGTTTTCTCAGTTGCGCTGAGTGTAAATGGTCAAGTTCTGGCAAGTGGTGGTGGTGATAAAACCATTAAATTTTGGGATGTAAATACTGGGCGAATTATTAAAACTCTATACGGACAAACCGACCAAATTTTCGCGATCGCATTTAATTGTGACGGTCAAACATTAGCCACCATCAGTCAAAATCAAGTAGTTAGGTTGTGGAATTGGCAAACCGATCGATGTTTTAGAACTTTACACGGACATACTGATTGGGCTTTACCAGTTAGTTTTAACCCCCAAGGTAATATTCTAGCGAGTGGTAGTAGCGATCGAACTGTCAAACTTTGGGATGTGACAACTGGAGAAATTATCAAGAATTTATCCGGACATACCGATCGAGTTTTTTCCGTTGCTTTTAGCAGTGATGGTGAGCTTTTAGCAAGTACAGGTGCCGATCGAACTGTGCGGCTGTGGGATATTAAATCAGGTAAATGCTTTCTGAATTTGCAAGGTCATCAAGATTGGATTAAAGTTGTTGTTTTTAGTCCGGATGATTCCCTACGGGATAGCTTCGCTTCACGCACTTTAGCAAGTTGCTGCTATGACAGGACAATTCGATTGTGGGATATCCAAACTGGTGAATGCCTCAAAATTCTCACAGGACACACAGATGCTATTTATGGCATTGCTTATCGCCCTGTAGATGTATCTAGTAACAATTGCGATCGACAAATATTAGCAAGTTGCAGTCCCGACAAAACGGCAAAACTGTGGGACTTACAAACAGGTGAGTGCATCAGAACTTTCGTCGGACATTTGAACCGAGTTTTCGATATTGCTTTCAGCAGAGATGGCAAAACCTTGGCAACAGCAAGTACCGATCGTACCGTCAAATTGTGGGATGTTGAGACTGGTGAATGTTTGCGCACTTTTCCTGAGGAAGGTGATACGAATACCGGACATAATAATTGGGTTTATTCGGTGACTTTTTGTGGTAATGACAATATTCTAGCGAGTGCTAGTGCAGACCAAACAGTGAGACTTTGGGATATTTTAACAGGTAAATGTTTGAAAATTTGTACCGGACACACCCATCAATTGTACGCGGTTACTTCTACATCAGACGGTCAAATCTTGGCAACTGGTTCTCAAGACCAAACTGTCAGACTTTGGGATGTTTTAACAGGAAAATGTTTGAAAACTTTAATCGCACCAAGACTGTATGAAGGAATGAATATTACTAGATCTAAAGGTTTAACTCAAGCTCAGATAATGACGTTAAAAGCATTAGGAGCGATCGAATGCAGGGGATGAAATGGCTTGTAGGGGCGGGTTCACCAACCATATTTAATCCTGGCAAACAATCTTGTAAACCCGCCCCCACATCACCGATAATCTAGATTAACCTGATGTTCGATCGCCCTCAAAAAATGTAGATTGCGATCGATCGTTTTCCGGGAATTTTTTGGGGCTGTTAAGCGCTTTAGTCGATCGCACTTCTCGCGTCACAGACAATTGCTTCAAGTCGATAACTTTTGAAAATTGACTGGTATCTAACAAAGCTGCCTCGGGCCGTTTTTTTTGCTGAACTTTTTGGGCGATCGCGCAAATACTGCACATAATTTTAGCTCTTTTTGACAATGTAATAGTAGTTGAGAAAATCACCGGGAATTTCCTTAACTTCCACGCTGCTAAATCCGGCTTCACTCAACATTTGCAGCGCTGTTTCTTGCCCCCACATCGCACCCAATCCCATGCCACCGCAGGCTAAGGAAACAGTCATGCAGTGCATACAAGAAATGGTGTATAACCACGGCCCGATCGGATGTTCTAGATTGCCACCTACATCAGTAGTAGCGCGAATATCTTGCATCAAGTAAACGCCATCAGATCGCAGCGATTTGTAAATGTTTTGCAGCACAACATCCGGTTTTGCTTGGTCGTGAATGGCATCGAAGGTGGTAATCAAATGATAGCGATCGCACTCATCAAATGTTGCTGCATCTTTAATTTCAAACTGGATATTGCTTAATTGACGCAGTTGTGATTCGGCATTAGCATTAGCAATCGCTTCTCCCGAAAAATCGTATCCAGTAAATCGGCTGTTGGGAAAAGCAGCCGCCATCTTATTCAAAGCTTTTCCGCTACCGCAGCCGACATCTAAAACATCAATTCCTTGCTGCAAAGCTTTTGTAATTTGGGGAATTAGCGGCAGGATACCGTCAAGCAAAACAGATACCGTACTTTGACCGCTATCTTCTGCCATCACGGCGTGAAAACGTTTGTATTCCGAGTAGGGTACGCCGCCACCTTTGTAGAAGCAATCGATAATTTGTTCTTCCACCGAACCCAGAAGTGGAACAAATTGAGCAGTAGTAGCAATATTATTAGCAGTGGCATTTCTGGTAAGGAATGCGGCATATTCTGGAGGTAACGAGTAGGTTTTGTCGGTCGAATTGTAATCCACAAAACGACCAGTTACCATTGCACCCAGCCATTCCCGCACGTAGCGTTCGTTCAATCCTGCTGCCAAGGCTATTTCTTGACTTGTAGACGGCGGCAATTCTGCCATTGTATCGAACAATTCGGTGCGATGCCCGATCGAAATCATCACCGCCAGCGCACCATTGTTGAGAATATCTATCATCCTTCCGGCGAAGGCTTCTGCTTTGGTTCGATCGAATGTTTGTGTCATCATAATAGTTGACAGTTGATAGTTGATAGTTGACAGTTGATAGTTGAGAGTTGACAGTTGACAGTTAATGAAATCAATCTGCGTTCATCTGCGTTTATCCGCCTCAATCAGCGGTTGCAAGTTGACAGTTGAGATTGTGTTATTGGTAGCAGTTGTAGATACCTGTAGGAGTGAAGCATTCGGGTAATAATATCTGCAATAAATTTCAGGATTGATATCCGAATGCTTTACCCTGGATTTGTGCGATCGATGCCAACTGGCTTTGCACCCACTTTTCAAACAGTTCGCTGAGCAATCTTTGGCGCATTGCTACATCCAATTGAGCCGGAATCAATCTTTCCAATCTGATAATTAGCAACCATCCTTCAATCGGTATCGGATGCCAAAGTTGACCGGGCTTGCTGATAGCAAGTATCTGCGCTACTTGAGGATGTAAGTTGCCAAGTTCGATCGGACCGATGATGCCATCAACTTGAGATTCCGGGCCTTGGGAATACTGGCGGGCTAATTCAGCAAAAGATTGCTCTCGTTCTTGAATGCGAAAATAGAATTCTCGGGCAATTTCTGCATTATTAAGCCTCAGCCGCATCAAAGAATAGATAGCTCGATCGAGCGATCGTTTGCGTTGGAGAAAATAAGTATCTAGTTTGTGATTCCAAGTTTGATACTTGAATTTCTCAATCTTCAGCAAGCGCGGAATAAAAACCGTCTCTAAAAAATCGCGATTCATTCCTTGGTGATGCAGCCATAAATCTCTTGCTTTTTCGTCAATTAATTGATTCTGTTCGTAGAACTGTTCGCAGGCATCCGCTATTTCTGCTTGAGTGCAAGAAATGGGTGCGATCGCTTCGTCAATGATGCTTTCGCGATATAATTGCGGCAGCATTTGGTAACTCGCAAGTCGGGGAATTATCTGCTCTGATGAGAGGGCGCGATCGCCAATTTGTAAAACTGCTGTCATATAGTGGATAGTTGATAGTTGATAGTTGACAGTTGATAGTTGTTACGATCGAAGAAGGAAGTGGGTAAGGTGCGCACTGCGCACCCTACAAACTTTAGGCTACAAACTTTAGACCTTAAACAGGAGCCATATTCAGGTTGTAGCTGCTACCGCCACTGTGTTGGTAGACTTGGAGATAGTAAGTGCTACCAGGAGTCAAGAACTGATTAATTAACTCAGACCTGTTGCCAGCGCTAGTAGAACTTACAATGACTTCACTGGCATCAATTACTGAATCGTTATTGCGATCGTTAACCAGCCGCATATCCAAGTCGCTACCGCTACCTAAACCGCTGAGATTAAAGCGGAAATTGCGACTGGAAGTGACAGCAAAATGATAGGTATCAGAAGTATCAGAATTAACGATCGCTTCGTTGAAAGTGCGGGAACCTGTCAGGTTTCCCACTTCTGTTTCTGCTGTAACTAGATTGCTGGGTTTACTAATGCGGTTGGTCGATACTCTCAAGTCGTATTGGGTATTAGCAGTACCGACTCGATCGACTTCTATCAAATAGCTACCTGCATCAACGTTGGTAAGCCCAGATGACACGTTAATTGACTCGGGTAGGCTGCCAAAACGAGTTGATGCTGCAATCTGTGAATCGTTGCTATCGCGCAAACCATTGCCGTTAAAGTCTCGGAACAATCGAACATCGGCATTAGCAGTCATGTTTGTCAGGGCGATGTTGATATTGTCATCGTTTGTCAGACGAAAACTGTAGGTATCTTTAATATCGCTGTTGCCGACGGATTCACGCTTGCCGACGGGATTAGCATCGCGAACTAAAGTACCGAGATTAAATTCAGCCATTTTGTTTCTCCTTGAAAGTTACAGAAATTATCGAGGGTTCGATCGAACTTTCCTCTCTGGCTGAATTATTGATTGATGCCAGATTCAGACGCCTTTCTTTGCCTCTGAATCTAAGTTAATTATCGTAGCGTTCCCAAACCGTTCCGAAAGCGTTCCTAAACCGTTCGGAATCCACTATAGAGTCCAATCTTCGATCGACAATCCGGGAACTTGACTGAAATCTCGTTGGTTGCGGGTGACAACGGTAGCACCGACAGACAACGCAATCGCTGCAATTCGCAAATCTTTTTGCAGTCGATTTTTCCGTAATGGTGGGTTATCCTTTAACAGTTTCTTGAGACAAGTATCAGCTTCTGCTGTAAAGTCCAGTACCTCAACAGTTTGGAGATATTTTACAGTTGTCCAAAGTTTTGAGTAGAGTGCAGGTAGGTTATGCAGCACCGACGGATCGTTAATCCTGCCAACCCAGCCATTAAAGAGTTCTTGAACCGTGACAATCGTGACAGCAACTTGATGCTTTGCGGCCTTATCTGTAACTTGAGGATGACTGTAGAGAATCAGTGAAACGCAATCGGTATCCAGAATATATCGGCACACTTTCTGTCGCCCCTACAAGTAATAGGAAGGATCGACTTCTGACTCATCATCTGAGATGCGTTCGGCGCGAATTGATTCCATAATTGCCGCAAAATCGGCATCGTCTTTAAAGACGCCTGCAAATTTCATCCAAGTTGGTTCTGAAACCTGAATCGGCACGTTCCAGGAAATCGCTTCTATATTTTTGAGCCGTTCTAAAAAGGTAGCTTGAATTTGAGCGATCGCCTTTTCTCGTGTTTCTGCTTTCACTCGACAGTCGGGAAACTCCCCGATCGATGCTGCAAATTGCCCGGATGTCAGTGCTTCTAGCAGGAGTGTAACTTTGAGGTTAGTAAATGGCTCGGACTGCTGTAAATCTAGGTTTATCATGTTATTTTTGAAAGACGGATCGCGAGGTTTATGTTTATTCTAGCGCAGGGGGCGATCGCTTTTTTTTCGGTAGGGCGATCGCATTGAAAAGACTGCGCGATCGCTCTTCATTGCTCTATATTCTACAAAATAAGATGCTCCAGTTCAAGGTTGCAAAACTTCGGCAGACCAAACTCGATCGCACTTA
Organism: Richelia sp. CSU_2_1; assembly: GCA_012034575.1. Lineage (GTDB taxonomy): Bacteria > Cyanobacteriota > Cyanobacteriia > Cyanobacteriales > Microcoleaceae > Microcoleus. The sequence goes on from JAAUPF010000221.1 coordinate 8,105, forward strand.
ATTCCGGCTTTACTGTAAACTTCTCGAATCGCCGCTGCATCGGATGCTTTCAATTCGCACAGCACGCGGGTTTTATCCAACGATATATAGGAACCTACCAACTCAATAGCCCCTTCGCGTTCGCACATTAAAATCTCGTTCCAATCTGCATCGGTAAAGCCATTCGGATAAGTTGCCTCAAACACTTGAAGAATTGCTTCGTTCCCTAGAGGCGAAATGTTTTCAGAATCGATAACTCCGGCAGTCCAAATTTTTTTGCCAAAATCAGCATTAGCTTGGCGGTAAGCTTGCCGCACCGACTCTGCATCTGGCGCTTCAAAAGTGCAAATCATCCGATCGCGATCGACCGACAGCAGCGAATATTGCCATCTCGCATTTCGCACCTCAAAACAGGGAAGTTTTCGCACATACTCATCTTGTAATATTTCTGGGACGATAGGTCGATCGGAAACAGTTTCAACTTTGATAAGAGCCATAATTAAATAGTTGATAGTTGAGAGTTGATAGTTGATATTCGGTCGGATTTATCTGCGTTTATCTGCGTTAATCCGCCTCGATCTGCGGTTTCAACCGCCGAATTCAATAACTTTCTGCATTTGTTCGATCGCCCGATCGACCGCATTCCGGGCGTGGCAACTCAACGCAGTGCGATCGATCCGCGATCGCAGCGATTCAAACAATTCGATCGCCCGTTCGCGATCGCCCAAACCCAAAATACCCTGAAGCAAAATCGCCCAAGCCAAAGCGATCTCGCTGGGATGATCCACCGTCTGAGCCGCTATTAAAGCAGCTTCAGCGCGGGTTGTTGCCAAAAAGGTTCGATCGCACTCCAAATCCGTTTGAGCCGCCCCAATCAGCACGTAAGACAGCATTCGTTTCGCATCCACCTGCTGCAAGGTCGCGATCGCAGACTCCAAAGCAGCACCGGCATCAGGTTGCTGGAGTTGATAATTTGCTAAAGCCGATAGCGCCCGCGCGATCGCACCTTCACTGCCCTCACCTTGAATTTTGGCTGCAACGATCGCCATTTCCTGACAGTAAGGCAAAGCCGCTTCCGGATCGCCCGCTTCTAATTCCGTCATCGCCAGATAACTGAGGCTGTAACACTCGCACCAGCAATCCTGCTGCGATCGAGCCCATTGCCACGCCTGTTGCAACAAAGTTCGCGCTGCGGCATAGTTCCCATGATGGCGGTGTAGAGTCCCCAACCCTTGGGCAATTTGGATTTCCTGCAAGCCAACTCTCGCCGCTAAAGACTGCGCCTCCAACAACAAAGCTTCTGCCCGCGTCATGTCCCGTCCGATTTCCGCCAAACAAGACCCGCTATAAGCCAGCAATCGGGCTGCCGTAGCTGGACTGGTGGCCCGACTTGCCTCGGCGGCCTGCAGTGCGTGCTGGTGGACGGTGGCGAAATTGCAGCGATCGAAATGCAGGATTGCCAATGTTTCAATTCCCGTAGCTGCTGCTTCTGTTAAACCCAGAGTATTTGCTGCATCGATTAACCGATGCGCGTCGCTGTCGATTTCAGCAACTCGATCGCCCGTAACGCCCGCGATGGCGCGCACCCGCAGCAATCCTGAATGCAATTGAATCCGAGTGCGATCGTCCAATCCCTGACACTGTTCGATGCCCAGCCGAGATAATTCTGAGGCTTCGGTATAAGCAAACAATTTCAAGCAACGCTGGGCGGCCCACAAAGCAGCTTCTGCTGCCAGCGCGCGATCGCCCCCGAGGGCAGCGTGACGGGCAATATCGCCTGCTAAAGCGTTGTCTGGTGTGAGGAGTTGGTGCAGTTTGTGGGCAATTTGCAAATGAATCAAACGGCGGCGCGGTTCCGACAACTGGCGGTAGACTGTTTGACGCAGGATATCGTGGGCGAAATCATAGCCGATCTCGTTACCGAGTCCGGCGCTGGGACGGATAATAGTTTGTTGTTCGAGTTGCGCGATCGCCCCCAATAATTGAGATAAGGGATAATCGGCAACATGAGCGACTGCTGCAGGTTTGAAACTGCGCCCCAAGGCAGCGGCCCAAGGCAAAAACTCCCGCGCGCTGCGATCCAATAACTGCAAGCGATCGGCGATCGCAGCTTCCAAATCCTGCCCGCTAGCAGACCGATCCTGCGACAGCGCGCGGGCAACTTCCAAGGCAAACAAAGGATTTCCGCCGCTGTCGGTAAAGAGGCGATTCGCAATTTCTAAAGACAAATCTACGCGATCGAGGGTTGGAATGCTGTGAATCAGTTCGACAGTTTGTTCCCGATCCAAAGGATGCAATTCGATGGTTTGCAACCTGCGATCGCGCCTCAAAGCCTGCACCACCCGCCCCAAAGCCGGATTTTCCTCTAATTCCCCGGAACGCCAAGTGCAGGCGAACCGCACCGGCGAATGACTTAGCAAGCGGATGGCGTAATGCAGCAAAGCTGATGAAGCTTCATCGATCCATTGAACGTCATCCAAAATTACCATTACCGGAGCGCGATCGGCAGATTCAACAAGCAGTTGCACCACCGCATCAAATAAGTGACTGCGATCGGGCAAGTGCGCCGGCGGTCGATCGGGGGCGGATGGAGTCGATCGAGCGAGTTCTGGCAGCAACAAGTGTAATTCCGGCGGAATGTTAGCATTAGCAGTCAGTGCGAGCGATCGCAAAGCATCGATCCAAATCCCGTAGGGCCGCATCATTTCAGCAGCAAATCCTCGCCCCCAGAGGATTTGAACGCCTTGCACGAGCGATCGCAGTTCTTCAAGCAAGCGCGTTTTGCCAATTCCGGGTTCGCCCGCGATCGAAAGTACGGAGGGCGGTTGGGCACTAGCAGCGGTGTTTCCAAGCACGATCGAACTCGCCCACTCCTGAATTAAAGCCCGTTCGCGATCGCGCCCCACCAGAGGCGACACAGCCAAAGGTGATTGAAAAACCGTCATCTGTAGGGGCGGTGCCCCCGTGCCCGCCCCGGACTGCGTCGTAGGGGCGGTGCCCCCGTGCCCGCCCGTGCCCC
>JAAUPF010000222.1 GCA_012034575.1 Richelia sp. CSU_2_1
TTGTCGGAGTTGGTGAAATTGTTGGAGTTGGGGAAATTGTTGGAGTTGGTGAAATTGTTGGAGTTGGGGAATTGTTGGAGTTGGGGAAATTGTTGGAGTTGGTGAAATTGTTGGAGTTGGTGTTTCTGGTAATGTTGCACTGTAAGTCACGGTATTGTCTGTACTCGTGCTTGCGGTATTGGCATTACCTGCTAAGTCTGTGACTGCATTAGCATTGATGGTGGTAACAATATTACCGTTGCTTGTCATGCCGCTGACACCTACAGTGTAACTAGGACCAGTGCCGGATATGTTAGCTGTTAAAGTTCCGCCTGCTGTACTTCCTGTGAAGCTAATATCTGAGGCATCAAAACCTGTTACTTCTTCGCTGAATGTGACTGTGAAATTGATAGTTGAATTGCCAGTCGGATCGGTTTGTGTTGTTGCTTGATTAACGGTAACAGTCGGCGCGATCGTATCAATGACTATTGCTTTATTGGCACCTAATGAATTGGCTGCACCGGGACTTGGTAAAGTCAATACAGCACTATCATTTTTGACATTCAGGATCGTACCGCCGTTGAGAGTGAGGGAAGTTGTCGATCCGTAGTCTAAATCGGGACTGTTATTTCCGGCTGCAACTGTGTAATTAAATGTCAGGATATTGCTGCCGCTGCCACTGACATAATTTGCAACTTCATCGGTGGTTCCGGTTTCTAAGGTAAGCTGTGGCGTCCCCGTAACTGTAACTGGTTGGGAGAGGGTTACTGTAATGGGAATGACTTTACCAATACCGTAATTTCCATTGGCTTCGGTTGAGTTGATGTTGATAACAATCGGTTCGTTGCTAACGGTGATGCTGGCAGTTTCTACTGCACTGCTGAAAGGACTAGAAATACCATTAATTTCTAAGTCTTTGGCAATGTCAATATTGAATGGTCCACCAGTATGGTAGCTGGATAGGGGATAGTAGTTGGATGGGAGTACGATCGCACCAGATCGATCCCATGTACTAATTCGATCCCAGGCATGGAAGGTAATAGCGTTGCTGACATTACCGATGTACCCATTGTTAGGAATAAAGCGAATCCTAGTGGTGGCGTCGGATGGCAATAAGAGTGGGTTTCGATCGACTCCCGGATCTGTAGGGAAAGCAAAATCAATCCAATTTGTCGCGTCTGTTGTATACTGCCAGCGTCCGTTAGTTGTGTCTAAATCTGTAATCGCAATGCCGCGAGGACGAGGGGAAATGGCATCATTAGGATCGGTGATTTTGGTGCCGCCAAGTCGATCGATTAATTCTGAGATTAATGTGCCGCTATTATTTGGATCGTCGGGTTGAGTAGCAGTCAAATAAGGCGCACCCGAATTATCCAACACTGGGGAGTCATTAACGAGGACGGCGACTCGATTTCTGCTGTTGTTGTAGTTGTTCTGCAGCAGGATTTGATAGTAGGGGCTGTAGTTGTATGGGTCGTTGGAACTGCTGTAGCCGTCAGTGGCACTGTAATAGAAGAAGTCAATGTCGTTGAAACCGGGTGCGGGAGTATAGGTGATACTGCGTTTGGGGTCAATCTCAATGTCCGAGACAGAACCATTAATACTGAGGGAATTGGGATTGTTAAAAGGATCGTTATAGGGATCGTTATAGGGATTGTAGCCGTAGTTGTTACTATTATTCGATCCTAAAATTCTGTTGATTTTGGTGGACTGCTCGCCACTAGGATTGACATTAGTAGCAACTATGATGTTGTTTTTGCTATCGATCGCGATCGGTCCTCCAGCATAATAACTACTATATTGAAAGTAGTTGTTAGTCAAAGTAGGATCTTCCGTACCATCGCTGTTCAACCTGACAATCCTGTTCTGGTTCGGATTCGCTACTACTATCTTGCCGTTGCCATCAAAAGCGATCCGAGGGGTTAAACCATTTAGGCTGGGATTGAAAGTAGGATCTAGAGTACCGTCGCTATTCAATCGGATCAGAGAAGGATTAATCGGCTGTCCATTAATAGTCCTAATACCGGTGACTGGATCGTATGCTATCGGCTGTCCACCAATACCGCCGAATTGCCCGTTGACTAATAATTTGCCATTGGAATCGATAGCTATACCGTCAACTCCTAGATCGCTATAATCGCCAAGGATGTTGGGGTCGAAAGTTGTATTTACTGTGCCGTCGCTATTCAAGCGAGCAATATTGTTGCGCAGCAGCCCGCCGATTCGGGTGAATGAACCTCCTATGACAGGGTTATTATTAGAATCGATCGCGATCGATCCGATCCCATTCCCTTGATTATTCTCGTTGGTAAAAGCAGGATCGATCGCGCCGTTAGAGGCGTTTAATCGAGCAACATTTATGCCAGGATAGCTATCATTTTTTAGCCAGAGTAAGTTCCCGTTAGCATCAATTGCGAACCGATTTCCAACCCTTGCTGCATAATTGTTGGGTATCCCGTAAGGGTTGTTGGGATTGCTAGAATTGAATGTTGGATCTGCTTTGCCATCGGTGGTATTCAACCGGACTAAATTTCTGCGATCGAGTCCGCCAATATTGATGAAATTGCCACTTACAAAAGGGTTGCCATCATCGCCGATCTCGATGTCGTTAACTACAGGAATTGGCTGATTGTAAGAACCGGGAGGATTGAGATTCGGATCTGCTGTAGCATTGGGATTGAAAGTCGGATCTAGCTTTCCGTCACTATTCAATCGAGCAATATTATTGCGCGGTTTTCCACCAATCTCAGTGAATTTACCTCCTACATAAATCCAGTCGTTAATAGCAGCAAAGTTACTGCCATAATTGCTGCCACCTTGAGTTTGTATAACAGAATCGTCGTTATATGAGTCTGGTGGAGGAGTATAGCCTGGGTATTGCTCGTTTCGAGATACATTTTTGACTTTCAGAGGTTTCACACCGCCTATATCGTTTGCCAAAACGTTAATTGTGACACTAGGCGAATTAACATTTGTATATGGATTATTGGCATTCAGCGGAGTGACAGTGATGGCTGCCCTGTCCGGTTGCGTGACTATGGGCCCATTCCCAATAGTAACTTTGCCCAGACGAAATGTAGAGCTTCCTTGGTCGTTACTGTCCCCTAAAAATAGCGCCCCATTGTAGTAATTGAAATTAGGAGAGGTCGCTTCTGTCGCAACCGAGTAGTCGCGCAACGGCCCTGTCAAAATAGGAGTTGAGGAATCATTAACCAAGAGTTTGTACTGGTTATCTTTGACAATCAGCGCGTACTTATTAAATGAAGCAACATTAAATCCGGCAGGAAGTGTGGCTGTTTCAGCGGGGACAAAGTTATTAGTAGTAGGTGTTGATTGAGCAAAAATTCCTGTGGATTTGAAACCCAATTCTACACCAGGGGCGATGACGCTGAAACCCGATCGATTTGGTTCGCTGGTTTCTGACGTAATTGCCACATTAAACAATAGGGTGTAGCCCTCATTGCGATCGAGTCTTCCTGATTGTGGAAGATATCCTATCTTGGGATCGTAGGGTGGTTGAGGTGGTAGTGGTAGTGGTATATTTTGATTGGATTGATTGGAATAACCTACAATGCCTGTATTTCCTCCTGAGAAGCTGGCAGTATTGATGCTAATATTTGGTGAAAATGCACCAGTGTTGAAAGTAGGGGGGTTTGTAGTGTAGGGGTTTGGTATTTGTAGGTAACGCAGCCTGAGAATATTTTGTGGTTCTGTTCCTGGAGGTGCATTTTCAGGCACTCCAAATACACCTATGCCAGTATCACTGATATAGACATAACCGGGATTGTTAGGATCTGGAATGCTTGTGATGCCGTCGTAGAGGGTATAGTTGCTGAGGACGCGATCGTAAGCTGCTAAAGTTTCCGGTTTGAATGCTAGAGAAGCAGAAATATCTCCGGTTGTGTATTCTAATTCCCAGTCACCACCTTTATCTGCGCTGCCGGTTAGATTGGTAGATGCCGCAATATTTGCCCCGGTAAGTGCCGCAATCTGCTGGATTAAGTGCGTGCTATCTATGCTGCTTTCACAAGCGTCTGATTCGCTGGGAGATTTGGCTGAGTTAATGCTATTCGATGCGGTTTCTGCTGCTACATTGCAACCGTAAATCAGGATGTCTGCATCAAGATTTAAAGCGTGCCGCCACTGTCGCAATTGTTTGCGGTAAGTTTCTACATTGCTGCTGCAAAGTTGAGTTTTTCCGAGTTGCAAGCAGCCGGGACTGCCGTGAGAAACGATGTGAATGCTGTCAATTTTGGTGCGATTTGTTAATACTTGGGCGATTTGCGCGACTCCATCAGCGCGGGAATCGATAACTATTGCTTCGGTTCCCGGCATTACTCCTGCTACCAGGCTTTGATAATCTTCGACTTGGCTGTCGATAAATGCGATCGATCTTACGGATGCTTGGCTGATTGATTTGGTTGGCATAACACACCTGCTGTTTGTGAAAAATGAAATGACAATTACCGAAATTAATCGATTTAAAATTGCAATAAAAGCCCTCGAAGGTTTGAATATTCAAACCTTTTTGGGTTGAAACAAATAGTAATGCACCTGCTGATACCAATGAAGAAAACCGCTTTCGTTCCATCCAATATAAACAGCTAAATCGCGCTTTAACGAAGATTTAACAAAAATACATGATGTATAAGTGATGAATTTATAACAAGTATTATTGATGACTAAGTAAGAAGAATTATCCTGGTATTTCCTGAGGAAATATGAGGTTTATTAGTTAGGTGATCTATCGATCCTGAGGAAAACTGAGGTTTATTATGTCCGCGCCCGATCTGGCGGTTGCTATATAAACCAATATGGTTCAGTTAAGTCCGATCCCCCCTTAGCTTGCCCCATACTCCCCCTTAAAAAAGGCAGGAATTACGCACCAATATCAAAGAAACCGGGTTTTTGGCCGAATCTCATATAGGACTTACGCATCCGCGATGAAAAATAGAGGTTGCGATTGCTCTCTCGTTGTGCAATGACAGAAATAAGTTATTGATGCGTAAGTCCTGTCGTAGTTCCAGCGCCTAATTTTGGTAAAAAACCCGGTTGATGGCCACCCGTGCGTAAGTCCTAAAAGGCAGTGACAAGAGTGCTTTCGTTGGGTTATCAGAGGGATTGAAGGGGAGCGAAACTCGGCTATCAACGAGATTTGACAACAGTTTTACTCTTTTTTTGGCGATTTTTGTATTTATTTAAGGTATTTTTGTAGAGAGTTACTGGAAAACTCGATCGATGGAAATTTACTGTACTCGCCCAGGTTGCCAAAACCCAGTTAACTCTTTTCCTGATCTCAATGAAAGCGCCTGTCTTGAAGAAATCGAGCAAAGGTATTGTGCTGCTTGCAAGATGCCGTTAATTTTGGACAATCGTTTTTTGCCACAGCGGCCTCTGTCGCGGGGAGCTTTTGGGACGACTTTTCAAGCCCTGGCCCTGCGATCCGTTCAGCACCAGTGCGTAGTCAAGCGGTTGCAGCCCCCGGTTCACCTCAACTCCAGTCAGCTTGAAGGGGTGACGAGGGCTTTTCGACGGGAAGCTGAGGTTTTGGACAGGCTGGGCGACAGACACGCGCAAATTCCGACTTTGTATGCTTACTGCGAGTTGCACGTTACTGATGTTAGGCAGAATTTGGGGTCGATCGCACCTGAGGAAAGCAGAGATGTTTTCGGTGAAGGTGAACTCGCGCCTCAACCGCACGTACAAGAGTTTTTTTACTTGGTGCAGGAATTCGTTGATGGTGAAGATTTGCGCCAGGAAATCATGCAACGTGGCAAGTTTTCGGAATCTGAGATAGTTGATGTTTTGCAGCAAATTTTGCCAGTGTTGCAGTTTGTTCACGATAACAAGGCGATTCACCGAGATATCAAGCCAGATAATATTGTGCGCGATCGCTCTACAGGTAAGCTGTTTTTAATCGATTTTGGAGCAGTGAAGCACGTGGCGGCAGGGGTTTCGGCTCAAAGTTCGATCGTCTTTGGGACTCATGGCTACGCACCACCAGAACAGGTTTCAGGAGAACCGGTTTACCCGTCAACGGATTTGTACGCTTTGGGGGTAACTTGCCTTTATTTGCTGACAGGAAAGAAGCCACAGGAATTGATGGAGTCTGCTACTCGTCGCTGGAATTGGAGGGTTTGGGCCGCTCCGAGCGATCGTTTGGCTGCTATTTTAGATCGGATGGTCATGTCGGCTCCGGGCGATCGATTTGAGTCGGCTGCTGAGGTGTTGGCAGCTTTATCTGGAGAAATGCCGACGGGGGCGATCGCACCTATTATAGGGGGCTTGAACACTCAGCCAATGCCAAATCCGGTTCCAACTGATGGCCGCACAGATGCGGTTGATTTCACTGCTAATTTGTCGGAGGAAATGGAGAATGAGTCAGGTTTTCAAGAGCTTAATATTAAAGAATTGTTGAGGCGATCGGTAATTGCGGGTGCTGCTAATTGGCTATTGGCGATCGCTCTTGTCAGCTTTTTGGGAACTGTTTGGATTAGCACTCTCATGTGGGTGCTAATTCTGGGTGGCGTAATTTTTTCTCAATACCGTCCGCTGAGACAAAAATTTTATTTTTTTATTACTTTAGTCATCACTAATACAATAATTTTTATGTTATTTCCGGCTTGGTCTATCTTAAATCCCTTTCAATTAGGGATTCAGGGATTGGTGATAGTGGGGCTGCTGACTGTTTTAGCAATTTTGCTGTCGTATACTTTAATGGGGGTATCCCGACTTTCCTACAGATTTATTTTGCCATTTGTGAAAAAATTGATTAGCGAACTGATTTAATTAAGAAACTTATGCGCGAGAAAAATGAAACTATTTTGCTTTTAATTTCTATAGCGCTGGCAGGTTTTCTGATTGCGGTGGTTTTGTGGTTGTTAGAAAAAGCGGGTTTCCCCCCTCACACCGATTTTAACATTTACAGTAGTGCGGGAGAAACTGCTCTCCAATCCCCAAGAAATTTTAGCTTTGATGTCAGGGCGCGAATGAGTTCTGGGGCAATAAAATTGGTGGAAAAAGAAGATATAAATTTTGAAAGACCAGAATTTAGAACAGCTAAAAATAAGGGAATTGAAGCGATGGCTGCGGGCAATTACCAGCAAGCAGTCGGTAATTTTGAACGAGCTTTGCGCTATTGCTACAATGCACCTGAAACTAGGATTTATCTGAATAATGCTCGGATTGGCTCGCGCAAAGCATATACGATCGCTGTGGCGGCCCCCACTGCCAATCATCCCAATGCGGCTTTGGATATACTGCGGGGAGTCGCTCAAGCTCAATTTCACATCAATCAAGCTGGAGGAATTAATGGCTTGCCTCTGAAAGTAATTATTGCTAATGATGACGACAATCCGGCAGTTGCGAAACAAGTTGCTTCGACTTTGGTGAAAAATCGTGAAGTTTTGGCCGTAGTCGGTCACCACACCAGTACGGCTACTTTGGCAGCTTTGCCAATCTACGATTTGGGGAAATTGCCGATTATTTCTGGAACTAGCACTGCTGTTAAACCTGCTAATTTGAGCCGCTATTTTTTTCGGACTGTTCCGACTGCTTATGTGGGTGGTAGGGCTTTGGCAGACCATATGCTGACTAAGTTAAAAAAGCGCAAAGTAGCGGTTTTTTTTAATCATAAAAGTGCCTACAGTGAGTCGCTGAAATCAGAGTTTGTAGCTGCTATTTCTCTGGGAGGCGGGCAAGTTATGGCTGAGTTTGACTTATCAAATCCGGGTTTTAGTCCGGCTAAAAGTCTCGAACAAGCTATTAAGCTGGGTGCTGAGGCTATTATGTTAAACCCGGACTACGATGCTTTGGATAAAGCTTTGCAGGTGGTGACGGTTAACAACAGGCGGCTGTTTGTGTTGGGGGATATGGGAACGATGTATAACAAGACGACTTTGGAGGTGGGGGGATCGTCGGCTGTGGGGATGGTGATGGCTGTTGCGTGGCATATTGAGGGCGATAGTCAGTCGGATTTTACTAAGCGTTCGAGGAAGCTTTGGAAGGCGGATGTCGGCTGGGTGACGGCGATGACTTACGATGCGGCGATGGCTGCGATTTCAGCGATTGATCGCAGCCCCACTCGTCAAGGAATTCAAGAGGTGCTTTCTGCTTCGGATTTTGTGGCGAAGGGTGCGGCTGGGGAGATTCGGTTTTTGCCTTCGGGGGTGCGGAATATGCCGATGCAACTTGTGAAAGTGAATCGGGCGAATCCGTCTCGATCGGGCACTGGTTACGATTTTGTACCGATGAAATAAAGCCTCTCAGGTCAATTGGAAAAAAGTTTGAGCATAATGTAATCATATCAGGTCCGATCGAACGATCGCCATCAGATTAGTTTTTAGTGAGGACCAAGAGTCCCGATCGTCGAAGGACTAAAGTCCTCACTACAAACCGTTTTTATTATGGGTAATCGATCGAACACGAGATGAGTTGACTTTGTATTGTCTGAACAAGACTATGGACAGAATTGAACAGCCAACGATCTGATAGGTAGTGGTTCCCGATTTTAATACTTGCGCGGGCTAGGTCGATCGAACTTTTGTTCTTTTTCTTGCAACCTCATTGTCAGACTGACGCGCTTCAATTTTTCATTGATTTCTAAGACTCTGACTTTGACGACTTGTCCGACTTTGACAATTTGTTTGGGATCTTCCACAAATCGATCGGCTAATTGGGAAATATGCACTAAACCGTCTTGGTGCACTCCCACATCGACAAAGGCTCCAAAATTAGCGACATTGGTGATGATTCCCTCTAATTCCATGCCCACAGCGAGGTCGGCAATTGATTTGATGCCTTCTTTAAAGGTAGCATATTTAAATTCAGCGCGCGGGTCTCTTCCCGGTTTTTCTAGTTCGGAAATAATGTCTCTGAGTGTGGGTTCGCCGACTCGATCGGTGACATATTTTTTGATGTTTACAGACTTGATTTTTTCCGATATTTGTGTTACATCAGTGAGTGGTAAATTTAAGTCTTGGGCGATCGCCTGCACCACAGCATAACTTTCTGGATGAACCGCTGTATTATCCAAAGGGTTTTCGCCACTGCGAATTCGCAGGAAACCGGCCGCTTGTTCAAAAGCTTTCGGGCCGAGTTTGGGGACTTTGAGGAGTTGGCGGCGATTTTTAAACGCGCCGTTTTCGTTGCGGTAATTGACAATATTTTTGGCAACCGTCGGACTCATTCCTGACACAAATGTCAGCAGTTCTTTGGAAGCTGTATTTAAATCTACTCCGACATAGTTGACGCAGCTTTCTACTGTTTCGTCTAGTTTCTTTTTGAGCAGTTTTTGGTCAACATCGTGCTGATATTGTCCGACTCCGATCGACTTCGGGTCGATTTTTACGAGTTCGGCTAAGGGATCTTGCAAGCGGCGTCCGATGCTGACTGCGCCACGCACTGTGATGTCAAGATCGGGAAATTCGGCAATGGCCACCTCGCTTGCTGAATAAATCGATGCACCGGATTCGTTCACCATAACTTTAATTGGTTTTCTTTCCAGTGTTGCCAAAACTTCGGCAATAAAATCCTCTGTTTCGCGGGAAGCCGTACCGTTGCCAATCGCGATTAATTCAATTTTATATTTGTCAATTAAATGCGCGACAATTTTAGCAGCTTGCTGTCTCTGTGCGGCAGCTTGGTGAGGGAAAATTGCTTGATATTCCAAAAATTGCCCGGTTTCGTCGAGTGCCGAAACTTTGCATCCAGTCCGAAATCCCGGATCGATTGCTAATGTTGGTTTCATTCCCGCTGGGGCCGACAGCAGCAACTCGCGGAGATTGGTTTCAAAGGTTTTGATTGACTCAACATCAGCGAAGGATTTTCGGTCCGATCGCACTTCTGTAATTAAGGAAGTTTTCATCAGCCGATTGAATGCATCTTTCAGCATCGATCGATAAAACTCTTTAACTTCTGGTATCTTAGTTCTAATTTCCTGAGACTCCAAATAAACCGTCACTGCTGCTTCATCAAAAGTCAGTTCCAAGTCCAAGATTCCTTCCGTTTCACCCCGGAATAATGCCAGCATATTGTGCGAATTAACGCTTCTGGCGGGAACTTGGTAATTTCGGTACATTTCAAACTTGGTACTTCCTTCGGGAAAGTCATCTTTAATCTTCGATGCAAATACTGCTGTTTGCATCAAAAATTCTCGCAAGTAGGCACGCAATTCTGCTGTTTCCGCTACAGCTTCTGCTAAAATATCGGATGCTCCTTTGAGAGCTTCTTCTGCTGTTTTCACTCCCTTTTCTTCGGAAATATATTTAGCTGCTTCTGCTTGGATATCTACTGGTTGAGCTTTTGGTTGATTCAGGGATTTAAGGAATTCTGCCAGCGGTTCTAAACCTTTTTCTCGAGCAATCATTGCTCGCGTCCGCCGTTTGGGTTTGTAGGGGAGATAAAGGTCTTCTAATTCGTTTTTTTGCAAGCAAGATTCGATTTTAGCTTGCAGTTCTTCGGTGAGTTTATCTTGAGAGGAAATGCTTTCTAAAATTGCGACTTTTCGTGTTTCGATTTCGGTGAGGTAGGTGAATCGATCGGAGATGTCGCGCAACTGAATTTCGTTAAGGGAATCGGTACGTTCTTTGCGGTAGCGGGCGATAAAAGGAACTGTTGCTCCTTCGGCGAACAGTTCGAGGGCATTGTTGACTTGGGAAAGATGGATGGAGAGTTCTTGAGCAATGAGTTGAGGAATGTTGAGCATAGTAGAGCAGTTACGATCGATTGTTGGCGATTAATAGATTATTTAGGAGTTGCAAGAATTAAGAGGAAATTGAACCGCAGAGGAGGAGAAGAGGGTAAGAAGAGTTTTAGAAGGTTTTGATGATAGTGATGTCAGCGTTAAAGTGATGTTAGCATAAATGCAGTAATTTCTCAATATTATATGTTTCCTTTTAAATATCCTGTACCACAAACTGACCCGCCGCGATCGCCCAGAGAAACCCTGCCGACAATGTACGATTTACCTAGCGAAGACCCGGAGGAACCTGCGTTTGAGTGAGTGCGAATTCGATTACATCCGCTAATTTTATGCTGATTTAGGGAAGGAAGGAAAGGGCGATCGTCCGATAAATGAAAAAGGGCGAT
>JAAUPF010000223.1 GCA_012034575.1 Richelia sp. CSU_2_1
AGTTGCTCTACTTGCACTAATCATTATACCTTAAAAACCTCAAATGATTGCATAGCAATCATTTGAGGTTTTGACAATTCTGAATCTCTTTGAAATTAAATTCGATCGAATATCTGCGGAATGTGGGTTGTAAATGAAATTGAAAAAGTTTACTGGAAAGATGTTTTTTGGACAAATGGGTATTTTATTGCTTCATGTGGTGGCGTAACGGTTGAGCAATTAAAGAAGTACATTGAGCAGCAAGATAGACCAGTTGAATAATATTTGTTCGACTCGTCATCCACCTGCCCACTGCTCAAAGCATAGCTTTGAGATCGTGAACAGGTGGAATCGGAGCCTCACGCGCCTCTCATCCCACACTATACCGCTTCGGTTAGTGTGGGGATTCCCGTCTGTTTAGCTAAAAACTGTCAGTTTGTATGCTATCAACTCTCAACTCTCAACTATCAACTCTCAACTTTCCTTCCTCTTTCTAATTATTACTTGGCAAAATAAGAATTTGAATGCTGAATTACAGGCAAAGAAATCATCACCGAAGTACCTTGATTCATCCCCGCACTGTGCAGCGCAATGTTACCTTTCATAGATTCCAAAATTTTTCTCGAAATAGCTAAACCCAAACCATTCCCGCCAAACTTGCGAGTTGTAGAGCCGTCACCCATCACAAAAGGCTGAAACAATTTCTGCTGTTGCTCCGGATCGATACCGATCCCGGTGTCTTTAACTGTTACTACAATCCACTCGTTTTCACCGCGTCTGGAACCGCTTTCTGACAGGCCGCCGTTGAACTCGGAAGCATCTGTTAACTTCCGAGATTCGAGGCGGGTAGATATGGTAATGCTGCCCGATTCCGTAAACTTAACTGAATTGCTCAAGACATTTACAAATACCTGCTTCAGTTTTTCCGGGTCAGCATGAACAGCAACTGGCTCGCGATCGTCGGGCAAATTAAATTTCAAACCTTTTTCCTCGATCTGAGCGGCCTGCTGAACTGCTACCAAATCTGTCGCTTCTGTAAGTACCTCAGTCAGATCGATTACCTCCAACATCAGCGAAAACGTGCCGGATTCAATTTTAGCAATGTCCAAAATATCATTAATAATATTCAGCAAGTGGATTGCCGCATCGTGAGCCCGCTGCAAAAACTCTACTTCCTCATCTCGATCGTCGCAGTAGCCGTCCCGCACAAATTGAATAAAGCCAATAATCCCGTTGAGCGGGGTTCTCAATTCGTGGGAAATATTTCGCAAAAACTCATCTTTTAACTGATTGGCAACTTGAGCTTCTTGGGTTGCTACCTCCAATTCTCCCGCCCAGGATCTGAGTCGCAGCACCATGCTGTTGATTGCCTCGGCTAATTGATTGAACTCCCTAATTTTAAAATTTTGAGGCACTCCCTCCGGCGCTTCCGTATCCACTTTTAGTGCGTAGTCCCTCAGCTTTTCTAAAGGACGGGCCAAGTCGCGGGACAAATATAAAGTCGCGATGATGCTGGCGGCAACCAACCCGACAATCAGATTAAATAAAACTTGCTGGATTTCTTCCAAACCCGACAGAGCGTAATCCAAACGAGAGACGGCTAAAATAATCCATTTGCTGTTCTCCTGTTTGGCTAAAGGGCTGGGAATCGCGGCGTATCCTGCTAGCAATTCCACACCGTTTCTTTCAAACGAAAATAAGTGCAGAAATGCCTGACCTCCGGCGATCGCTCTTCTGACAATGCTTTTTAACCTGCCAGCATCCGCTTCTTGGTCGATATTGCGCCCCACGCGATCGATATTCGGGTGAGCCAAAATCGTTCCATCTTGGTCGATCGCCACCGTATAGCCCGCCAGAGACCCCCTGGGAGCGCTAGTTTGCACCGGGAGGGCCGACTTCAAACTCAAAGCATAGGTCAACTGCCGGACATTGCCCTGGCGGGTGTAAACAGGAGCGCTCAAAACCAAACTCACTTGGCTGTCGGGGCTGTTTTTACTCGTCTCCGGAAATTGGGGAGCATCTAAAATTTTCTCTTCCCCGTTTTGTTTCCCCTCTGGCGGCTTGGGCCACGACAGGCTGATAAACACACTCTTTTCGTCCAGCAGCAATTCCTGTTGTTGCTGCTGCGACCAAAAATTGGTCGGTAGCGACTTCTGAATCGGTTGCTGACCGCAGGTGCTGGCGATCGTTTGATTTGTCTTGATATTAGTCAACTGCAAGCAATCAACCTGGGCCGGCAGTCGCTGGCCTAGCTGTGCGATAAACCTTTGATAGTTTTTCGGATCTACAGATTGCAGCATCGAGCTTTCTGAAGCCCCGATCAGATTTGATTTGAGCGATTTTGCCCATTGTTCGATCGTTTCGGCTTTTCTGCCGGCACTCTCGGTCAAATTTTGGCGCGCAGTTTCCAATAGCGTCGATCGTGCCTTGCGATAGGTTACATACTCTCCCACCAGTAGAACCGGTACGCTGAGCAACAAAATCCGCGACAGTAAAATACGGCGAAAGGAGGATGGACCTAGCTTAACCATAGGACATCTTTAAATTAAGGTGCAACACCCAAAGCGCGCTCGTAGACCAACAAATCGTACCCAAACAAACTGACTGGATGACAAATCTGTGGGTGATACTCAGGTCGATCGAACTGCACATTTTTTAAACAACAGTTAAACACAATTATAGAAGCCACTGCCGTACCTTTGGATTTTGAGGATCTTCATTTAAAGATGCTGAGCAATTTCTTGGGCAAATGCCTGTGATTTCAGTCACAATCTCCTCGTTTAATTTACGATCGAACGGCGCGCGATCGTCGGAGGCAATTCTTTTTGCTGCAAAAAGGGCGAGAAAAGCGCTGCATTGAGAGACAGCAGTCGATCGAAGTTAGAATTCTCTTCAAATAATATTCTCAATTCAGGCTCTTAATTTCTAAATTTTGTGCGTGTTAAGATGATTGAAATGGCGGAAGCTGTTGGCTAAGAATCCTTTAATTTAATAAAAGCTTCCCGAGCTGCGGCTTGCTCGGCTGCTTTGATCGAGCGCCCTTTTCCCCGCGCCAGCAACTGCCCGTGCAGTCTAACTTCAGCAGTGAAACGGTCTTCACCTCCCTGCACCGTACCAGTTTCTGCAACGCTATATTTTGGCAAAACTTTGTGTTTGCCTTGAGTCAATTCTTGCAGTGCTGCTTTGTAGTTTTGGCGGGCAGGATCGCTGCGAATTTCTGCTGCTAGTTGTCGCAAGTGAGGGTCGAACCAAGGGCGAATTAATTCTAATGTATGAGAACTCAAATACAAAGCTGCTAGTACGGCTTCCAAGGCATCAGCCAGTCGAGTTTCAGCACCGGTTTTATCACCAGCCGCACTGCTAGCAACAATTAAATAGCGATCGAACCCGTAGCTGTCAGCTATTTTGAACAGAATGCGATCGCTCACCAAGATCGATCGAATTGCAGCGAATTCCCCTACAGAACAGTCGGGATAAATCTCGAACAACAGTTCCGAAGCTGCCAGTCTCACCACAGCATCGCCAACAAATTCTAACTGCTCGTAATTGGCTGTAGCTGATGCGCTTGCATGAGTTAAAGCTAAATCGAGCAAGTCCCATTTAATAGCAGCATCTTTGGGCAATCCCAACTTTTCAACTAATTTTTCAAGCTGCTTTTGGCGGCTCAGATAACCGAGATTCATAATTCGTTGGTAATGGGTAATGGGTAATGGGTAATGGGTAATTGGTAATTGGTGATTTTAGATTTTAGATTTTATATTTTAGATTTCGGATTGAAGAATTGAAGAATTGAACCATATCATAATTGATGAGTGACTTTATAAAATGGGTAATTGGTAATTGGTAATGGGCCAAGCGTTGCGGAGAGAATTGGTAATTTTAGATTTTAGATTTTAGATTTCAAGTGACCTTAATTTTTTTAAATGTGCAGCCGCAGGTTTAAAACTGCAGGCTGCAACCGCAAACAAAACACAGGCATTCTGGTGGTAAGCGAGGTAAAAGAGCAAGGAATTACCAATTACCAATTACCAATTACCAAGGCATACCTCATTTATATGAAACAGGCTATATCTCTAAAGATTACTCATCTTCAGCATAGATAAACCGATACAATTCGCTAGAGTCCGGCTCGGGGCTTTTCTCAGCAAACTCCACCGCATCATCAATTACAGCTTCAATCTTTTTCTCGATCGCCTTTAACTCTTCAGCACTTGCCAAAGTGCGATCGATCAAAAAAGCAGCCAACTTCTTAATCGGATCGCGGGGGAACCAATACTCTTTCTCTTCCTTAGAACGCAACTCATCTGGGTCTGCTAAAGAATGCCCCCGAAAGCGATAAGTCAAAGCCTCGATCAAAGTCGGTCCTTCACCGGCGCGCGCCCGCGCAACAGCTTCTTTTGCTACTTCCCGCACCGCCAAAACATCCATCCCGTCAACCTCAAAACCGGCCATCCCAAAAGCATGAGCCTTCTTATAAATTAGCGGGTCAGAAGTAGCCCGATCGTGCGCCATTCCGATCGCCCATTTGTTGTTTTCTACAACATAAATAATCGGCAACTTCCACAAAGCAGCCATGTTCAAACACTCAAAAAACTGCCCGTTATTCGCAGCACCATCGCCAAAAAAACAAGCAGTCACGCCATCAGAACTCTCATCCCCCAAGGCCTCGCGGCGGTACTTAGATTGAAAAGCAGCCCCCGTAGCAACCGGAATTCCCTCAGCCACAAAAGCATAACCTCCCAACAGTCGGTGTTCGGCCGAAAACATATGCATCGAACCGCCCCGGCCCTTCGAGCAACCAGTCGCCTTCCCGAACAGTTCCGCCATCACCTCTCGGGCCGGCACCCCAGCACTCAAAGCATGAACGTGATCGCGGTAGGTGCTGCTGACGTAATCATTGGCGTCCCGACGCATCGATCGAATCACGCCCGTAGAGACCGCCTCCTGACCGTTGTACAAATGGACAAAACCAAACATCTTGCCCCGATAGTACATCTCAGCGCACTTATCCTCAAAAAAGCGGCCCAAGACCATATCCTCGTAGAGCATCAAACCCTCATCCCGAGAAATACTGGCACTGTGCGCGTCAAAAGCTGGTAAAGTCCGTTCCTGAACCATAAAAATAAATACCCGATCGTCGGCTTCCTAAACCTTCAATTTAAACCCACAGGGGACACTACCGCAGCAGAAAATCGTCGCATCTTTTCCCAGCAGTGGCTCGCAAATTGTTAAAATAGGGAAGGCAGGGGGCAAAATGCCCCAACAGCCAGAACAGAATCCCGCAAAAATTAGATTAAAGTTGTAAAGTTGTCAGCAATGCTTTTGTTGCCCCGAGCAGCACAAGGCCCACCATGACAGAGAAACTTGGTCAAGCGTAGCGGAGGTTAAAGCCCCGCCATCAGCTTGACGGCTTTTTGAGAAACGTCCGAGAATAGTACAAGTTTTAAGATAGGCTAATTCAGTTGCTAGCGCTTTAGGGAAGTGGACAGTGCTAATTCCACTAGATTACTACCGAATTTTGGGTCTACCGATTCAAGCTACTGCCGAACAGTTGCAGCAGGCTCATCGCGATCGCACTTTACAGCTTCCGCGCCGGGAGTATTCCGAAGTTGCGATCGCGCCCGCAGACAATTGCTCGACGAAGCCTGCGCTGTTCTGTCAGACCCAGACCAGCGCCAAGCTTACGATGCCAGTTTTTTAGCCAAAACTTACGAGCGCGAATCGGAGGCGGGAATTGCAGGCAAGCACCAGAGGTCGAAAACCTCAGCAGGGGCTGTCACAGTCCTGCAAGATGAAGCAGAGGTCGATCGCTCGGAATCGGGGGTAACAGACGCAATTGCCGACCCCCACACTCCCAGTATTGAAATAGACGACAATCAATTCCTAGGAGCCTTACTCATACTGCAAGAACTGGGAGAATACGAACTCGTACAAAAACTCGGTCGCCCGTACCTCAACACCGGCAGCATCGCAATTGCCGAAGGACGCTTCGGCGACCCCCAGCTCGTGAGACCGGATATAGTTTTAACCGCAGCCCTGGCGGCCCTGGAACTCGGTCGCGAACAGTGGCAGCAGGGCCAATATGAAAACGCAGCCAAATCGCTAGACGCAGGTCAGGAACTGCTGCTGCGCGAAAGCCTATTTCCCAGCCTGAGGGGTGAAATGCAAGCAGATATTTACAAACTCCGTCCGTACAACATTTTAGAATTACTATCCCTCCCCGAAGAACAAGTTGCCGAACGCCGCCGCGGACTGCAAATCCTTCGCGAAATGCTCCAAGAACGAGGCGGAATCGACGGCACCGGAGACGATCGATCGGGTTTGGGAATAGAAGACTTTCTCCGCTTCGTCCAGCAACTGCGCAAACACCTGACCAGCAGCGAGCAGCAGACCCTGTTTGAAGCCGAAGCCGCTCGCCCCTCGGCAGTTGCTACTTACCTGTCGGTATACACCCTGTTAGCTCAAGGATTTGCCGCCAGACAGCCTTCAATGATCCGCCGCGCCAAGCTGATGCTGATCCAGCTCGGCCGCCGCCAAGACGTTCACCTGGAAAAAGCCGTGTGTTCCCTGCTGCTGGGCCAGACAGAAGAAGCCAGCAGATCCCTGGAACTGAGTTCGGAAAAAGAACCGCTTGCTTTCATTCGCGAAAACTCCAAAGACTCTCCCGATTTGTTGCCCGGCCTGTGCTTGTACGCGGAACACTGGCTGCAAGAAGAAGTGTTTCCCCATTTCCGCGACTTGGCAGATCGATCGGTCTCTCTAAAAGATTACTTTGCCGACCCCAAGGTCCAAGCCTACCTCGAAGCACTGCCTTCCGACTCGGAAACCGCTAACGAGTGGGTTGTCGTCCAGCCCCGTTCCGGCAAGCCCCAAGCCCGACTGCAACCGACGGGCAACCTCCAGCCCCCGTCGCAGGCCCAGCAGCGACTCGCTACTGCAGCTCTAGCCCCCGCAGCCGCCGCCGCGGCAACGTTTAACCCCCCCCCACCTGGAGTCCCCCTCTCCTCCCAGCCGCCAACAGCCGCGGCCAGTCCGGCAGCTACCCAGGGGGTGAAACGCCCCGCAGCCTCGACCTCAAAAGACCGCCGGCGACCGAATTCGCCCAGGCACAGCTCGGGAGCCGGTGGCGGCCCTGCTGCCCAATTGCTCGATCGGGCTCGGACTAGCGCCCAGCAAGCTGCCACCCAACTCAAGTCCATGCCTAGAAATAGGCTGGCCGTGCTCCTAGTCGGACTTTTCTTGAGCCTCTTAGTTCTGTGGTTGCTCCTGAGCATCATCGCCAGTGCTTTGCAAGCCCTATCAGGCCCCAGTCTCCAAGGAGAACAAGCACTCATCGGTTTGGAAGGGCCGCCTGTAGAAATTCCTACAGAACCAACCCCCGCAGCAGCAGAGCCGGCTGCCGCTCCTCCAGCAGCCGAGGGCGCGATTACTGAGGAAACGGGCAAGCAAATAATTCAAAACTGGCTGTCGGCCAAAGCAGCGGCCTTGGGTCCGAAATACGCTACAGAGGAACTGCAGCAAGTTTTGACGGAGCCTGCTTTATCTCGCTGGCAAATGATGGCAGAAGCTCAACAGCGCAATAACTCCCACCAGCGTTACGAACACAGCCTCCAAATTAAAGAAGTCCGTCCCAATCCCACCAATCCCGATCGCGCTGAGGTAGAAGCTCAAGTAGTAGAAAAAGCCCAAGCCTTTGAGGGCGAACGCGAAACTGCTTCCCGCAATGACAACCTGCGCATCCGCTACGAATTAGTCCGCCAAGACGGACAGTGGCGGATTATGAATTGGGAAGTTATGAGGTAAGGAATTGGTAATTGGTAATTGGTAATTGGTAATTGCCGATCGATTGCCAATTTTTTTATGACTAATGACTGCTGGCTCCTGACTGATAACTAATGATTCATAGCTGATGACTCTTACTAAATCGCAAATAATTGTTGAAGGCTGGCGTTTTATTTATCATTCTTACTGTGTAGCCAATCAATTTCAATTGCTGGAAATGCTCGATCGCCCAGAAGTGCAGCTTTTCCACCGCGATATGCCCTACATAGATCCAGCTTGGCAAACACAAATTAATTTGTTCGATCGACCTGTCGAAACATTGCTGCGCGACATTAAAAGCCCCGCTCCAACTCAGCTTGCTGATGTTACCCTGCGAATGTATTGCCCTTGGAACTTTGCACCATCAACTAGCGCCGAAACCTGGGTATTTGCTGCTACTGAATGGGGCATTGTTACCAATGCAGTATTAAATGGAATTGGTGTTAAATCGCTAACAGAAACTCCCGTCAATTCAGCAGCTAAAATTGTTACGCCGTCAGCTTGGTCAAAAGCCGGATTGATTCGCAGTGGAGTGCAGCCCGATCGCATTGCTGTGATACCTCTCGGTGCCGATACTAGCATTTATTATCCCCTCTCAGAAAGCAAGCGTCAATTGCTCCGTCAAAACTTCGGCTGGTCGGACTATTTTATATTTTTAAATATCGGAGGTCAGACCGATCGCAAAGGTATTCGTCCCTTATTAAAAGCCTTCGCCGCCACTGCAAACAAATATCCCCATGCCAGATTAGTTTTAAAAGGTTCAGAACTGCTCTATCCTTCCAGAGATGAAATAGCCGAAGCCAGTCGAGTTGTCCTCACTGATGCTGAAAGAGCAAAAGTTTTACCGCGATTGATTTACACCGGCAACCAGCTATCATTTGCTCAAATAGCTCAACTTTATCAAGCAGCAGACGCTTATGTTTCTCCCTACCTTGCCGAAGGTTTCAATCTGCCAGTTTTAGAAGCAGCGGCTTGCGGTTTGCCTGTGATTTGTACGGCGGGCGGCTCGACGGACGATTTCACCCATCCCGACTTTGCAATGGCAATTCAAAGTAAATTTATGGCTGTGGAAATTAACGGCGAAAAGTTGTTTGTTTTATCACCATCATGGGAACATTTGAATCAGTTAATGCAGCGGGCGATCGCGCAACCCGAATTTGCTGCTACAGCTCGGATTGCAGGCCCTCTTTTTGTAGCGGAAAACTTTACTTGGAAACGCGCGATCGATCGGCTATTACAAGTTATTTTACCGCAAAAATCATCAAATAAATTTGAATTGTCTGCTTTAAAACCGATACTTTTGTAGGATAAACTTAGAGAAAGATTCCGCCGATCGTCAAATTGCAACCGCAGATAAAGGCGGATAAACGCAGATAAACGCAGATAAATTGCATTAATCGATCGACGATCGACTCAAAATTCAAAATTCAAAATTTCCGATAGAATTTCAACTCAAAACTCCCGAACAACTAATGACTGATGACTCGTTTTCTATAATAGTTGAAGGTTGGCGTTTTTTACCGCATTCATATGCGATCGCCAATCAATTTCAGCTCCTAGAAATGCTGAAATATCCCAATTTAGAAATTTATCACCAAGATATCCCGTATCTTGATGAAAATTGGCAGCCGGCAATCGGTTTGTTAAATGCAATTGATGAAAGGGCGATCGCCGATATTCCTGCACCTCCGGCATCTCTCGCAGCAGATGCTACATTGCGCATTTCCGTACCTTACAATTTTGCGCCTTCAAAAACCAAACGAACTTGTTTGTTTGCGACTACAGAATGGGGAATTCTGCACAACGAAGACTTTAGAATTACTGGGGCAGCTTCTTTGCGCGAAGGACACAACAACTCCGATATCATTATTATTACCCCTTCCCAGTGGTCGAAAACCGGATTTCTCCGCAGTGGCGCAAATCCCGATCGCACGATTGTTATCCCCTGCGGCATCGATCCGAATATTTATAAACCTCTGACAAAATTAGAGCGCAAAGCTTTGCGAAAACAGCTAGGATGGGAGGGATTTGTATTTTTGAATATCGGTGCAGCGACTCCCAATAAAGGCATCGATCTATTGTTAAAAGCTTTTGCAGTGGTAGTTGAAAGCCATCCCGAAGCTAGATTGGTATTAAAAGGAGAAGAAGCCATATATTCCTCGGATTCTTTAATCGCTCAATATATCGACGAACTGACCTTTGAAGAAGCAGAAAAAGTTTTGCCGCGCGTGGCTTATATCGGAGATACGCTATCTTTTGAAAAAATGGCTCAACTTTATCAAGCTGCCGATGCTTACGTCTCTCTTTATTTAGCAGAAGGTTTCAATTTGCCCGCCTTAGAAGCAATTGCTTGCGGTTTGCCTGTTATTTGCACTAAAGGCGGCCCGACGGATGATTTTACAACTCCAGAATTTGCTTGGCAAGTCGAAAGTACGCTGCAAGAAGGTACTTCTAAAAGTCAGGAAATATTTCGCTTGATGCCAGATTTAGAATGCGCGATCGCCCTGATGAAAAATATTATCGAACAACCGGAATTGCGCGATCGGGCTGCCATTGCCGGCCCCAAATTTGCAGCGAATGGATTTACCTGGAAACAGGTAACAGACAAGTTGATAAAGGTACTTTTGTCAACAAATTAAGAAATATACAAAAGGGGTAGTTATGTTCGATCGCGCTCAATTGATTTTAGATTTTAGATTTTAGATTTGCGATTGGAAATTTGAGATTGGAGGTGATTTATGAATATTTTAATTTTAGCTGGAATGTCGATCGCGCTTTCAATTCACTTAAGTCAGCCAGTAGCAGCGATACCCGTTGGTAAAGTCGAACAAACAGCACAAACTAACAGTAGCGAGGCTGCCCAAAAAGCTTTCAAAGAAGGAGAACAACTCTACAATCGAGGAACAGCGGAAGCTTTAAGAGGTGCGATTGCTCAGTTTGAAATAGCATTAAAATTGTATCGGGAAGCGGGCGATCGTCGCAGGGAAGCTCGCACCCTCAACAACATCGGCTTAGTCTACGATCTATTGGGAGAAAAACAGAAAGCGTTAGAGTATTACAACCAGTCCCTGCCCCTGCGTCGAGCAGTAGGCGATCGTCACGGGGAAGCCATCACCCTCAACAACATCGGCCAAGTCTACTCAGAATTGGGAGAACAACTCAAAGCCCTAGAGTATTACAGCCAGTCGCTTCCCCTATTTCGGGTCCTGGACGACGCTGGAGGGGAAGCTAGCAACCTCAACAACATCGGCGGT
>JAAUPF010000224.1 GCA_012034575.1 Richelia sp. CSU_2_1
GGCACCGCCCCTACCTGCACCTGCGCCTGCGCCGACACCAACACCGTCGCCTGCACCATCCGGGGCGGGCACGGGGGCACCGCCCCTACCTGAACCGGAACCGGAACCGCCTGCGGAACCACAGAAGCCCAGCCTGCCTTTGATTGGCATTATTGATACTGGATTTGCGGCTGACAATCCCGATCTCGATTATTCTAAAGCGATGTTGGGGCGCGATCGCACTGACAATGACAGCAATCCTTTAGTGTCCGATGACGCAGAAAACGAACACGGCACGGCTGTTTGGAGTTTAATTGGCGCGATCGCGGGTAATAATATTGGCATTGATGGTATCAACGATCGCGCTCCTGTGTGGCTGGGACGCGCTAGCGGTTCGGGACAGTGGGATTTGTCGCTGACGGATTTTGTCAGTGCAGTGAAGGCACAGGGGCAGCAGAATGCGATTGCTAACCTCAGTCTGGATTTGACTCAAGTTGATGCTGCAGGCACGGTGACAACGCGCTACGAATTGACGCCCAGAGAAAGGGCAGCTTTGGAATACGCCCGTCAGAATGGAGTGTTGCTGGTGGTTGCTGCTGGCAATGACGGCGGTGTGATGTCGGTTTTGGGTCAAGCTTCTCAGGAGTTTGACAATATTCTCACAGTTGGGGCCTTTGACGGAGAGCGCCGATCGTCCTATTCGAGTTACGGTTATGGTTTGGATGCTGTTGTTGCGGAGGGGGAGAACGATTTAGATGCGCTCACCGGAACTTCTTTTGCAGCAGCGAAAGCGACGGGGATGGCGTCTGTGGTGTGGGAAAGCAATCCAGAATTGAGCGATCGCCAAGTAATAGAAATTCTCAAACAAAGTGCGATCGATGTCAATTTACCCGGTTGGGATCGGAAAACTGGTTTTGGAGTTTTGGATTTAGATAAAGCAGTGCAGTTAGCGAAGGAAACTGCACCGCAACAAAGCACTCGCGCTGAATTTGCCACACCGGAAACTTGGGGTTACGAAGGTATCGTAAAACCGATGGAGCGAGCTACGGCCACTGAGTTTAATGGCAAATCTTACGAATGGCAACCTTACACGATTAAAACCGGGGATACTCTCAGCGAAATTGCCAAAGAAACAATGGGCAGTGCTGCTCCAGATTACTACAAATTCATTGCCAAACGCAATAAGATTGACAATCCCAATGTAATTTATGTAGGACAAAAAATCGAGGTTCCCAAAGAAGTATCGGCATCTGATGGCGGTGGCAATTCGAGCGAACAACCAGAGAAACCGTCACCGAATTCAATTTCGATCGGCAGTTACAATATTTCTGGCAAATTCTATCCGGTTTACGAAAAACATCAAAGTACGATCGGCAAACCTGTTTCAGATGTTATCAATTATTCAGGGAATGTCAGGTATCAACTATTTGAACGCGGGTCGATCGTCAGCAGTCCCAAAGGAACTTTTCCGATTTACGGCAGCATCCGCCAAGAATACTTGAAAACAGGCGGACTTGAGGGTAGGTTGGGAGTTCCTAAGAGTGGGGAGATCGATCGGGGTAACGGGAACAAAACTCAATACTTTGAAGGCGGTTACATTCATTGGAATGGCAATAAAGCAACTGCTTACCAAGAACCTGGTAAACCATCCAATCCCGGCAACAGCAATTCTGGAGGAAATAGCAACGGCGGCAATAAGTCTGACTGTTATGAATTGGGTTCTCTGTCTGAGAAATATGAAACAGGAAACAGAGGCCCCGGTACCATTGGCAACGATCCGACTGGCGGTTGGTCCTATGGAACTTATCAGCTAGCAACTAAACCCGGATCGTTAGCTGGTTTTCTCAATTCAGAAATAGCTAGCAAATGGAGTTCTGAACTTAAACCGTTAACTCCCGGTAGTGAAGCCTTCAATAATAAATGGAAGGAAATTGCCAAGAAAGATGCTGAAGACTTTAGTGCAGCTCAACATGAGTATATCAAAATCACTCATTACGATCCTCTAGCAAATAAGCTGAAGAAGACTCTCGACTTAGATGTTAACAAACACTCTAAGGCACTGCAAAATGTTATTTGGTCTACTGCTGTGCAGCATGGAGCAAATACCAAACTCGTGAATAATGCTTTGAAAGGCAAAAATATTTCCCGAATGTCTGAAAGTGAACTAATCAACGCTATCTATGCCGAACGAGGCGAGAAAGATAGTGCGGGAAATTTAGTGTACTTTTCCAGCAGTCCTCGGAACATTCAAAAGAGTGTAGCTAACAGGTTTGTTGGCGAGCGATCGGATGCTTTAGCTATGTTACAAAACCCGTGTTCTGGTGACACTAACGCTGGAGAAAGTAGCAAAGGCGGTACAAAAACCGCGCAGCCGGGAAATAGTGGCGACAGCGATGATAAAGACAAGCCCGAGCTACCCAAAGATCCCGAAACACCCGATCGAGATAACAAACCAGTCCCCACTAAAACGCTCTCAAAAGAACTCAATTTTGCCTTAACCGACCAAAGTTTGTGGGGCGGAGGGGAAGTATTTAACCCCAGCCTCAATGTATCTGGGGGCCCCAATTTTGACACAGAACTCAGTCTAGGATTTTTGGGTAAACCCTTCGCTAAAGGTGGGCTTGAATACAAATTTCAAGCATTTTTGAGTCCGGGTACATTTGATGTTGATTTCCCTGCCTTATTCAACATTAGCTATCCGGGAGAAGTTAAAGCAGGTAGCTCAGTTGCTGTTAGCTTTAAGTCTAATTTAGGTTCGGAAGGCAGTTTGAAGACAGAACTGGGAGCCTCGTTTCTGGGCGAGTATAAGCTCGAACTAGAAGCCGGGATTAAAGACATTCCTTTTTTAGGTTCTCGATCGACAAAGTTCGAGTCTGGTGCCAAGTTCGATCTCAATGAGTTTCTGTTTAAACAGTTTAATTCGCCGATCGTGCTAGATCTCGGTTTGGCGGCGATCGCTGACGAGATCAAAGACAATAAGCTCGAAGCTGATGACAAAGCCTTTCAATATGTTGATGTTATCAGCGTTCTTAAGTTGATTCCTTACACAAGACCTGTAGGTGTAGCTTTAGAAGAGTTTGGCGGACTAGAAATCAAAGCAGGAGGCAATCTCAAACAAAAGTCAATCTTGGATATTAAGGGTTTTGAAATTGACTTTGATGGCAAGCAAAATGGCAATGAACTGAAACTGGGTGCCAAGGATTCTGGAGTCTTAAAGATTGACATTCCTCAAAGTTTTAGCTCTGGAGAGGTTTTTAAATTTACTCCAATTGTCAAGCCGATCGTAGATTTTTCAACTAACTTGGGTTTGACAGGTAAAGTTGAAGCAGTCTTGGATCTAAAACAGGTGCTACTAGAGAAAGTTGGCGACAAATTACCCGAAAATGTGAAGAAAAGGCTGGAGGATTTTGTGAACAACCAGGCGGCAAATAGTCTAATTCCGTTAGAAGTGAGTCGATCGGCAGAAACACCAGAATGGACTTTTCTATCTAAAAAATTCGATCCTTTCAGTGTGGAGAAATTTGAAGCGAAGCTACCAGAGTTGAGCGTGAACGTGGTGTAAAGGCATTACTGGAGCGATTGACGTGCATCGCACCGATATGGCGATCGCCCTTCCTGCTTGAAGGGCGATCGCTCAATATTTCGATCGCTCTAACAGCTCGATTTCGATATCTGGAGAAATCTCAATTATTGAAATTCTGGCATTTTCAACTACAGTATTTCCGAGAATTGTATTGTGCATTGCTTCAAACTTAGATTCATCCTCAGCAATTCGTTCGTAGTGCAAAATTACGTGATAACGCTTTTCAATCGCCTCTCCAGAATCTGAACGTTCCACCGCTAGCCAATCTGTATTTTGAGAGTTTTCGGCTTTTTCGCGATACTCGCCGGCTAAATATTCTAAGGCGATCGCGATCGCGTGTTCTTTCGTTTGTCCGCAAAAATTCATGGTATCATCGGGGCGATCGCTAAGAGATGACGAAATCTGACACAGATACTCTCCATTTGATTCAGGAAAAACATCTATGGCAATCGTTCCAGTCGTGCGATCGGGATTTATTTGAGTCATCTCAACCTCGCTAATTCATGAATTCAAATTGCTAAATAGTATCCGGATCGATGTTTAATTCTCGCAGTTTTGCGGCCAGGCGATCGGCACGTTGCGCCTCTTGTTCGGCACGTTGCGCCTCTTGTTCGGCACGTTGCGCCTCTTGTTTGGCACATTGCGCCTCTCTTTGAGCCACTTCTTCCGAGGTAGGAAGAAGTTCTCCTGCTGTTGTAAACCAACGCAATTTTCCCTCATGTATTCCCAGCCATAAATCTAACTGCTGGCTGAACAAATGTCCTTGCGAATTTGGTTCTAGAGATTGGTATTCGCCATCCACTAAATGAAACCCGGTAAACTCCAAAGTATACGGATCGAACCAGAAATAATCGGGGGTGCGAAACGTGTTTTGATAAAGTTCTTTCTTGAATCCTCTATCAGTTTCCGCTGTTTTTGGCGACAGAATTTCAACAATTACGTTGGGATATTTTCCATCTTCTTCCCACACTGCCCAACTTTTACGAGATTTCCGTTCCGTTCCCAAAACTACAAAAAAATCCGGTCCTCGAAATAATTCTGATTTAAGCTGGCGGGGACTGTAGTAATAGTAAGATTGCCAGCCGCCCAGAAGTCATTTCTGTCTTGCCACAGCCATTCTAAGCAGTTGAGCAGCAGGATTATTTGTCGTAAATGAAGGTCGGTTTCCACGGGAGGTTCGTCACTATATAAGTCGCCAGGAGGAAAGATAACATTTTCTTGGATCTCTTGGGAAGGGGCGAGTTCTCGAGCTGCTGTCATAGTTGGTGATTGTGGTTAAGAGGTTTTGTATTTATTTTAGCGTTGGAGTGCGATCGCTAAATAGCTCGATAGACTTAACATTTTGCAGGGCGATCGACCAGCAGCGAGAAATCGGGTTTCTGGCACAAATTTTGCATAAAAACCACTATTTATCATCAGAAACCTGATTTCTGAAATTGGTGCAAGATATCACATTGACGGTACTCATCTTGAAAATCAGCATATTATAAAATACCCGCTTTCGGCAAGTCAATTTTTTGTTCAACTAAACAGCCCTTCAAAATAGCAGAATATTTTTCGATCGCCTGACGTTCTTTCTTTCCAATTCCTCTTTTTGCCAATTCCCCATCAACTTGCTTCACAGCATCAATCAGCATTTTAACAAAATCGACATACTGCACTTTCCAAATAACATCAAGTCCTTTTGGTGATAGTTCGAGTTCGCCAATTTCCCGATCGTATTTCGCTGTCACCGAGTAAGGACCATCCATAAATAAAAACTCGCCTCGTTCCTCTCCTTTGAAAAGTTTAATTACAATCCCGATCCACCAACCTAAAATAACTAACCCAAAGTCCGACCAGTTTTTCATCGGATACTCAATTCGATCGTGTTCCCAAGTGATTTCAAATAACAGCGGACTACTTCCTTCGATAAATTTGGAAAGCAGGCGTTCGTCAAACTTTACTTTGATGTTCATTAGCCAACTCTACTTTAGTATAAATTTACTTTGCGATCGGATAAGCTGTTTCTACAATTCCTGTACTTTGATTTTGCCACATCTCTAATGTGTAACCTGTTTCTGGATCGAAGCCACGGTATTTGATACGGATTACTTCCGTTATCACGTCTTCTTGCGTATCAACTTTTTCTCGGTTTTTCCATCCTCGTCGCACGCATCCCTTAATCTGATTTTCTGTCATATTTTCAAAAATTGCAACAATATAATCGGGATTTTCCCTTAATCGCTGTTGAGCAACACTGCCTTCAGGAGCGTGACGTTCTATAATATGCTCCCAATTAAATCCTTTAGCTTCTCGACCTCTAAAGATTCTATCCGGCATTATTTATCCGTTTGAAGAACAACAAGACTTTGGCATGAAAGCTATTGTAGTTTTGGAGGTACTTTTTAATATAGTTGCTAATGTGGTTGCTAAAAAGAGCGATCGCTCCTGTCGCGATCGCAAAACTGCACTGTCAACGATCGCAAGCGGGGACGCTCGCACTACAACTATCAACGATCGACTATCAACTATCTCCACGCTTCCAGCTTGCTAATAACAATAGATTGAATCGCCTCTGCAACTTCATCCTCAGGGCGATCCGCATCAATGCGGAAAATGCGATCGCGATTTTCCTCGGCCAAATCTGCAAAACCTCGCTGCACTCGCCGGTGAAACTCCAAATCCGCTTGTTCCATGCGATCGCGCTTGCCCCTCGCCATCACCCGAGACAAACCCTCCTCCACATTAATATCCAGCCACAAAGTTAGGTCGCTCTGCAAGCCCCCGGTGGCAATTTCATTTAGCTGCTTAATTAAATCTAAATTAAGACCGCGGCCGTATCCCTGATAAGCAACAGTCGAATCCGTAAAACGATCGCATAAGACGATCGACCCCTTCGCCAACTCCGGCAACAGAAAAGCTTCGACGTGCTGAGCTCGATCGGCTGCGTACATCAGTAATTCCGCTCGATTTGATACTAATTCCACCGATTCGGTCTCCAGCAGCAAGCACCGCAATTCCTTTCCCAATTTCGTGCCTCCAGGTTCCCGAGTCGCCACCACACCGGCCTCGGCCAACTGTTTTTGTTGTATAAAGTGTAACAACCGTCTCATTTGAGTTGTTTTTCCAGCACCTTCTACTCCCTCAAACACGATAAATTTGCCCTTCATTGACCCGCCATTCCAATTTCATAAAATAAATATCGATCGCCCTGTAATTATCTGCTACCTTCAGTATGATATTAAAGTCTCAATGCCTCGCGGCTGGAGTTTCATATGGCTCGTTATACCGGTTTTTTTCTGGTTGCAGTTCCGATCGACCGTCTCCGTCAGTCCCTGATTGAAATTTTGGAGTCATGCAATCTTGATATTATCTACAATACAGGAGATTCCCTCATGGCCCGCGAACTTCCGGGTCAAGTTTCGATCGCCAAACTTGTTACCGCAGAAGTGCTTTTTGAGAAAAACACGGGCAGCGATTGTGAAGTTCGCATGAACTTCACAATCAAAAACGAGGAACTGCCCCTCCAAACCAACAACCACTGCCGCCAAATGTTTGAGTTAGTCAGTAACTCGATCGCTAACAACCGCAACTGGCGGCTTCTAGAAAGCATGGCAGTTTAATCTGCCGTCATTAGTCATTAGTTCCTAGCTAGTGACTAATGACTAATGACTTTTATCTGCAAGCGATAAATCTAAGCTCGAAAACTGCGTCGCAATAGCAAAGAATTGGTAACGACGCTAACAGAACTAAATGCCATAAATGCACCTGCCGTAGCAGGGCTGAGTAAAATTCCAAAAACAGGCAATAAAAGACCCGCAGCCACTGGAATTCCCAAAATATTGTAACTAAAAGCCCAAAATAAGTTTTGCCGGATCTTGCCAAAAGTAGCGCGACCGAGTTCGATCGACTCGGCAACATCCATCAAAGCATTGCGCACCAGGACAATTTGTGCTGTTTCCACCGCCACATCAGTGCCGCAGTGCATCCCGATACCCACATCCGCTTGCGCCAAAGCCGCAGCATCGTTAATCCCATCCCCCACCATCGCCACCTTGCAGCCCTGGGCTTGTAAAGTCGCAATTGCCTCAAGTTTGCCCTCGGGGCGCACTCCTGCCAAAACCTCCGCCCCTGTCAAATCCAACTGCAGCGCTGTTTCTGCAGCAGCCGATGCGGTGTCTCCCGTCAGCATCATCACCCTCAATCCCATAGCCCGCAAGCGATCGATCGCAGCCTTCGCGTCGCTTCTCACTTCGTCTTTGAGGCCTACAGCCCCCAGCAACAACCCGTCCCAAGCAACACAAACAACAGTTTTCCCAACCAAAGACGCGGACAAATCCGCCGCCACGGGAATTCCCTGCTGTCTCAACCAATCAGCATTTCCGACAACTGCCCGCCGCCCTGCCACCACAGCAGAAACCCCCAATCCTGGTTCCGTAAAGAAATCCTCAGCCTCCAGCAGCGGCAAACCCTGTTTGCTGGCTTCTTGCAAAATTGCCTCAGCGATGGGATGGCAAGCGCCCCTTTCTACCGCCGCCGCAATTTGCAGCAATTTCGAGTTTGGCAAGCGCAATTTTTCCGGTTTGTTTGCCTGCGACTGAGATAATTCAACATCAGCAACTTCCTCAATCCCGGAATTATCTAAAACTAAATAATCTGTCAATACAGGCAGCCCGTTGGTGAGAGTACCAGTTTTGTCAAAAACCACAGTATCTAATTGATAAACCCGTTCCAAAACATCGCCGCCGCGAATCAGCAATCCCCGCTGGGCCCCGATACCGGAACCGACTAAAATAGCGGTGGGAGTAGCCAGCCCCAAAGCGCAAGGACAAGCTATAACTAAAACTGCGATCGCCAATTTCAAACTCAAAAGTAAAGGAGATTGGGCTGTCATTGCCGTCGGGAATTGGTGTCCCATATTCATTGCCGCGTGCGCCATATTTGCACCGCCATCTAACAGTACGGAGGGCCAAATTCGAGTGCCGGCAAAATACCAAAATAGGAAAGTTAGGGCAGATAGCGACATCACTGCATAGGCAAAATACCCGGCGGCGGTATCGGCTAATTTTTGAATCGGCGCTTTGCGAGTTTGCGCCGCTTCCACTAAAGCTACTATTTGGGCGACAGTTGTTTCTTTGCCGGTGCGAGTGGCGCGCATGACAATTGCCCCGGATTTATTGATAGTTCCCGCCGCTACGGCATCGCCATTTTGCTTCAATACGGGAATCGATTCGCCAGTCAGCATCGACTCATCTACTGTAGTTTTTCCCTGACAAACTTCACCGTCAACCGGAAATTTGTCCCCCGGCAAAACTTGCAACCATTCGCCAACTCGCACGCGATCGGCCGGAATTTCAATGTATGGTGAATTAGCTGGGGAATTGGGGGCATTTTCTGCGTGATTAACATCTAAATCCGGCATTTTAAAATCGACCAAACGCGCCGTTGACGGTTGCAGGGCGATTAAAGATTGCAGGGCAGATGCAGCGCGCCGTCTGGCTTGTTGTTCGAGAGTTTTTCCCAATAAAATAAAGCCTAGCAGCATCACCGGTTCGTCAAAAAAACATTCCCATCCCATCTGCGGAAACAGCAAGGCTGCGTTGCTGGCTGTATAAGCAGTAACAGCGCCCAAAGCTACTAGAGTATTCATGTTTGGCGCGTTGCGCAGCAAACTGCGGAATCCGTCAACTACAATCTGACGGCCCGGTAATAATAAAGCCAGGGTGCACAGTCCCCAGTGCAACCAAATATTGCTTAAAATTGGAGCTTTAGCACCCAAAAAGTGACCCAAACCGGAGAGAATAATTAAGATAAGAGCGATCGTCAATTGTCTTATTTGCTGTTGGATTTCTTGTTTGCGCCTTTCAACAGCCGCCGCTTCTACTTCTAGGAGATTTTCGCCGCAGCGAGACTGACTGGGAAATCCATTATCGGTCAACTTTTTAGCCAAAGCCGCCGCATCTACTGTTCCCGGCTGACACTCGACAGTTGCTACTTCCACAGCCAAATTGACTGAAGCTGCAATTACCCCAGGCTGCTGCAATAGCTGGCGTTCCACAGCCCCCGCGCAGCCGGCACATTTCATGCCGCCAACGTCTAAAGCTATAATTTCTGGACCAGATGCTGGAATCGGTAAGGTTTGCGATCGAACTTCGGGAATTATTTTCGGTACAAGCTGCATGGGATTTTTTGGTAAAGATTGCGATATTTCAATATTTGCAAAAAAAAGTTCACTTCAAGCTTTTTTTTACAAATATTTCTATTCTGAGAATAGAGAAATATCCAGCCATCTCCCGAAAGTATTAGTTTTTTTTAAGGACAAGGGGAATGGGGAATGGGGAATTGGTAATTGGTAATTGGTAATTGGTAATTGGTAATTGGTAATTGGTAATTAGTAATTGGGAGTTGGTAATCGATCGCGTAGGCCTCCGGGTGAAGCATTCGGGTATAAGACTTATAATTTATTACAAAAATTGTCGCCCGAATGCTTCACCCCTACAGGGATATACGATCGCCTCGGGCAAAATAGAGCAACTGTCAACTGTCAACTGTCAACTAACAAATATGGCGGTAAGAATCAAGCGGCAATCCCGTGCGCCGCTTTACATCAACGACTGATTTGTATTCACCTTTTTTCTGCCTTTCCCTAACGATTTTTTCTGCAACAGCCCTGTCTAAACCGTCGCGGATCAACTCTTCCGGCGACAGGATATTTAACCGCTTCCAAGTAAAACGAGCTTCTTTTTGATAATTGTAACTGAAGCAAATCATCGGGGTAATTCGCTGGACGTGACTCTCGGGAACTCCGGCTATTTCTGAAAGTTCTTCCGCGTGGGTAAAAATATATCCTTCGTTTTGCAAAGATTCAATATCGTTAGCGTAGACGATCGGCAATCCCAATACTTTTACCAAATCGTCTTTAGTACATTCGTTAATATCAATTCTTCCCCGAACTTTTGCCAACAATTCAGCTTTTGTTGAGGTTTCGGGAAGCAGCAAACCTCGCGGTGCGGTTTTGATTAAATAGCGCCTTTTTAACGAAAAAGCAGTGACAATTTGAGCGATCCAAATCGGAAATGCTAAATTAGTTGAAGATAGAGCCAGTGCTGCTAAAGTAATGCCAGCACCCCAGCCGATCCAACTGCGAATATTCGACTTATGACCCGCATAAACAAGAGCCAATCCGCCGAAGCCAGGAATTAACGAAAACCAAACCCAATTAGGAGTTTGACGCAGCCAATATAAATCTTGAGACACTTGATTTCTATCCTCGATCGAGCGTTTTTTACACTTGCTTAAATCCACTTTTTTTCAGAGTGGCTTCCTTTTGTACCTCGTCCATCTTCCTTCTAGGCAACAGGCAACTTCTCTCTTCTTTCTTCCTTCCTCCTTCTAGGCAATAGGCAACAGGCAACTTCTCTCTTCCCTCTTCCTTCTTCCTTCTTCCTTCTTCCTTCTTCCCTCTTCCTTCTTCAATCCTTCGATCGCGCTCGTTC
>JAAUPF010000035.1 GCA_012034575.1 Richelia sp. CSU_2_1
CCCTCTCCCCCCTTTCCCCCTCCCCCACTCTCCTCCTCCCTTCTCCCTTACGGATCGATCCAGCGATCGTCCGCTTTTAATCAAGTTAATCAATTCTTCCACGCCTCGGTCTTCCGGCACTTTTCTTAATTTCTTCCCGGCCCCGATATAGGGAAATATAACCCGCTTGCTTCCCGACGTAGCCGTAGTCAGCATCAGCCATTTCCCCCGGCCCGTTGACGATACAGCCCATGACTGCAATGTCCAAACCCGTCAAGTGCTTCGTCGCTTCTCTCACTTTGTGCAGCACTTCCTCTAAATTAAACAAAGTGCGACCGCAGGAAGGACAAGCCACGTACTCCACCATCGTTTTCCGCAATCCCAAAGCTTGCAGGATGCTGTAACAGACGGGAATTTCCTTTTCCGGCGCTTCTGTCAGCGAGACGCGGATCGTGTCGCCGATACCGTCGGCCAACAAAGGCGCGAGGCCTGCAGTGGATTTAATTCG
This sequence comes from Richelia sp. CSU_2_1, assembly GCA_012034575.1. GTDB lineage: Bacteria > Cyanobacteriota > Cyanobacteriia > Cyanobacteriales > Microcoleaceae > Microcoleus. Next base: position 488 of record JAAUPF010000035.1, read on the forward strand.
CCCGTATTCGCCGTCGCCGGCTTCCGTAACGCCCAAATGCAGGGGGTAATCCATGCCCAAATCGTCCATCCGCTTGACCATCAAGCGGTAAGCTGCCACCATCACTGGTGCCCGCGAAGCTTTCAGGGAAATTACGATATTGCGGAAGTCTAGAGATTCGCAAATTTTAATAAATTCCAGCGCTGACTCTACCATGCCTTCCGGGGTGTCGCCGTAGGTGAACAGCATCCGTTCGGCGAGGGAACCGTGATTGACGCCGATCCGCAAAGCTTTACCTTGGTCGCGCAGGGAAACTACCAGAGGTTCTAGAGTTTCGCGAATTTTTGCGCCAATTTCCGCAAATTCGGCTGCCGTGTATTCGGTTCTGTCTGCTTTCGGCTTTTCAAACACGTACAGTCCCGGATTGATTCTCACTTTGTCTACGTGCTTTGCTACTTCCAGGGCAATTTTCATCCCGTTGTGGTGCACGTCAGCAACGAGAGGAACTGGTTTGTAAGTGGCGAGCAATTTTTGCTTGATTTCGGCTAAAGCTTTGGCGTGGGCCATGCTGGGCACGGTAACGCGCACTATTTCGCAGCCAATTTCGTGCAAGCGCCGAATTCCTGCTACCGAACCGTCGATGTCGAGGGTGTCTTCGTTAATCATCGACTGGACGACGACGGGGTAGCCGCCGCCGATGGTGACGCTGCCGACTTTGACGGGACGGGTTTTGCGGCGTTTGATGGTGGTATCGAAGGCGGGTTCTGGGGAGGAAAGTTTAGTGGGATTGGGCAGAGTTTGCATATGTTGTTGCGAGAGTTCTGTTACCAAAGTTCATATTTTGTGTCTCCTATTTTTTAGGTTGCCACAGAAATGCTCATTTTGAACAAGTGGTTTTGGGATTGTGATGTTTTAGTGAATGGACGATCGAACTTGCGATCGAGATTGTACAATTTTGGTCGATCGAACTAAAACCCACCGCCACTGCCAGCACGAAATCGAGTTGGGCAAACGTGAAACGGAGAGTTTATAACTCAAAACAAACTACAAAATCCAGCTAAAATACAGATGAGACCGGGATAAACATTAAATTTATTGGCGGTGAGGGCAATGGTTTGGGCATCAGGGAAGGCACTCTACGGCGATCGTTACATTATCGAACAGAAGATAGACAAGGGCGAGGGCAGTCTTGGTGTTACCTACTTAGCTGTGAAAGCCCAAAACCAGCAGCGGGTTGTTATCAAAACCCTAAAAGATGAATATGTCAGCAATTCCCAATTTGCTTGGTATCGGGAAAAGTTTCGGGATGAAGCCCTGCTGCTGTCTTTGTGCCGGCATCCCAATATTGTGCAAATTGAAAACTATTTTACTGAGGATGAATTGCCTTGCATTGTGATGGAATATGTTGCAGGAGAAGACTTGTGGAACCTCGTCACCAATCGCGGCATTCTGTCAGAAGCAGAGGCTGTAAATTACATCCGCAAAATAGGAGAAGCATTAACAGTCGTTCACGATAAAGGTTTGCTGCACCGAGATATCAAGCCAAGCAATATTATGTTGCGGGACAATCGAGAAGCTGTTTTGATTGATTTCGGTTTGGCGCGGGGTTTTATTCCCGATCGATCTCAGCAAGTTACTATTGGAGTAACTCACGGTTTTGCCCCGCCAGAACAGTATGTTGACTTCGGCAGATTTTCTGAGTCTACAGATGTTTATGCTTTAGCAGCAACGCTTTACTATTTGCTCACAAAAGTCCCGCCAACCGCTGCATTTTTGAGGGCTTTGAACCATCCATTAAAACCGATGTTTCAGATTAATTCTAAGATTAGCGATGCCGTACATGAAGCAGTCATGCAAGGCATGGCAATGGATGCGATCGAGCGCCCTCAATCGGTGCAAAAATGGTTGGCAATGCTGCCCGCAGCCGATCCAAATTTTCAGAAAAAAGCCGATCGACCGCCGCCAGAACAATTAGTCATTCCCTCTATCTCGCCAAAAGTTCGCATCCCTGTACCGCCCACTCAAATATCACCGCCGCCGATAAACTTGATTTCAGCAAGGGGAATAGATTACCGCAAACTCGACAAGCTGTTGGCTGCCGAAAAATGGAAAAAAGCCGATGCCGAAACATCGTACAAAATGCTGGAGGTAGCGGGGAAACAAGAGGAAGACTGGCTGACATTAGAAGATATGAGAGAATTTCCTTGCGAAGATTTGCGGACGATCGATCGGCTTTGGGTACAATATTCTCGGGGTCATTTCGGCTTTAGCGTGCAGAGGAAAATTTATCAAAATCTGGGAGGAACCCACGAATACGATAGTGAAGTTTGGCAGAAGTTTGGCGATGCGGTGGGGTGGCGAAAAAACGGCGAATGGCTGTACTATAATGACCTGAGTTTTTCAACCGATGCACCAACAGGTAATCTTCCTTGGCGCGGCGGATTGGCGGGAGGAGTTATGGGTTTTGGTTGGTTCGGTCTTTCTCCTTCTGATGTGGTGTCGAGACTGGAGAAGTGCAATATTTAAAGGTTTTAAAACAAGTAATCATTGTTCGCCGTGCGTCGCGATCGCAGCGACTTAAATAATGGTAATTTGTAGGGACACGGCACTGCCGTGTCCTGGTATCTGTAAGGGCGATCGAACTATTAAATAAACCAATTTTGCTCGTGAAGGCGCTGCCATGCTTTGCGAATGTGTTGGGGTTTAAAAAGTTCGCTTTTGCGGGTATTCCACTCGCGAACAAGTTCGATCGACCTTTCGCAATTCTCTGCTGCTTCCTTATTTCCATAGCAACCCAGTGAACGGTTGCTAATAATTCCATGCTATAGGGAGTTTCAAAACCGTTGATTAACTTGCTAACGCGATCGAGTCTTGCATTAGCATCAGTAGCATTTTCTAAAAACTCCCGCGCTGCTATTTTACCTGCCGGCAATACATAGATTTCTGCCTCCCGGCTTCTATCTCCATAACCTCGAATATAATGTCCTTCTAATACCTGCAAAACATGATGCAAATTATTGGCATAGGGACCGTACTGTCTTTCACGTACTGTAATTTTAGCGGTTCGCCTGCTACTTGAAGAAAATAAGCTAGCTTTTGAATTTCTAGCATTGTGAGTCGGTAGCCGGGAATTCCGTACAATTCTAGCAAGTTAATAAATAAGGCGCGCGATCGAGTCATTTTCGGTGTTTCGGTAGCAACCCGCATCGCATCAACTTCTGGAGTAGCCTGCGGTTCAAACAGCAAAACTTGCACGTTTGGTAGGTCTGAAAAAGCTGATTCAATTAGCGGTTTAACTGTTTTCCAAGACAAGCCGCCATTCCCGCAGCCTAGGGGCGGAACGGCAATAGAAGTGATGCCTAATTCCTTTACTTCAAGAATCAAAGCTTTCAGTCCGCTTTGAATATCTTCGATTCTTGATTTGCCTCTCCAGTGACGTTTTGTAGGAAAATTAATAATGTATCGGGGATTAAATAGATTGTTGCAAGATACTACAAACATTCGACCGGGCTGAACTTCTTTTGCCCGACAAGCCTTTTCGTATTGGCGGAAGTTTTCGGGATATGCCTGCTTGAATTGCAAGGCAATTCCTTTGCCCATAATTCCTACACAGTTAACTGTGTTGACTAGGGCTTCGGCATTTGCTTCTAAAAGGTTGCCTTGCTGGATTTTAATCACTTTTTTTCCGGTTCTTGTTTATTTTAATAATACCAGTTTTGACGGACTATTACAGCAGGTTTGTGTGTAAAATTTTGTAAAATATTCTCTACTTGTGCTTGAATTGCAGAGTTGATAACGCCAATTTGTGCAATTAACTGCCAAGGGAAGAAGTTGCGAACTAAAAACTCAGCTTGACGCCGGCGCTTTCTATCATTGTCTTCATCTGTGTCGTTCCAATAACGAGCTTCCATGACATCCCAATCGATTTGATATAGCTCGTAGAGGTTATCAAAAAAGGTGGTGAGTTTCATGACTGCATGACCGTCAGTAAAAACAAAATCTAAACCCACGTTTTCTATATTAAACACATCAGAAACCCGGTGAATAACTGGTTCCTGACCTTGAGTATAGCTTGCTACATATCCTTTATTAATAGAGTATAACATCGGAGAACGCGGTGCAAAATAAAATGGAACATAATCGTGCAATACACCACCGACACCGCATGGAACGCGGAATGTAGCGCGACGATATTGAATGTTTTCGCAAGCAATATTAGTGTAATGAATTCTTGCTGTATGCATAGTGTTGTAAGCTAATAATCCACCAGCAGAAATAATAGATTCTAGATTGTCAATGTGGGTGATGTGGTAGATAGGTGTTGGCACTGCTGTTATCTGTTCGCTATTTTAGGTTTAACATACAATTATAATATACGCTTGGCAGTTAAAGACAAATAATCTTTTAGTTTGCTATTTACCAATGCAAAATCTGCTAAAAATCCGATCCAACACCGACTCAGTTACTTCTTCGCCCGTAACTTCTCCTAATGCTTGAATCGCACCTCGCAAATCGATCGTCCAAAAATCTAAGGGCAATTTATTGCTCATCGTATCCGCACACTGTTCCAGAGAAATTTTAGCTTGCGTTAAGGCTGCTGCTTGCCGCTGGTTGATTGCTAAGTCGGTGTTTGCTGCTTGCAAATTGCCGGCGCTGACGGTTTCTAAAATTGCTGTTTCTAAGTCTTCTATACCTCGATCGAGCGCGGCGGCTGTAGCAACTACAGGGTGAGTTTCAGGGGGAAATGGCAATTGGGGACTTGTTTTTACGAGATCGATTTTGTTGATAATTATAATGAGCGATCGATCTTTTACTTGTGCGTAAATTTCGGCATCGCCTTCAGTCCAACCAGTCGCGGCATCGATCGTTAGCAATACTAAATCGGCTTGTTTTGCTGCGGCACGCGATCGATCGACTCCAATCTTTTCTACTCGATCGTCCGTTTCCCGAATTCCCGCAGTATCGAGTACCTGCACCGGAATTCCGCCTACAACTAACTGCGATTCTACTACATCTCGCGTCGTACCGGGCAAATCCGTCACGATCGCCCGATCGCTCTTACTCCAAGCATTTAACAAACTTGATTTTCCCACATTCGGCCGCCCGACGATCGCGATTTTTAAACCGGTTCTCAACAATTCTCCGCGATCGGCTGTTGCTAAAATTGCTGACAGTTCCTGCAAAACTCGATTAATTTCCCCCGCGATTTCAGCTTCATTTAAAGGCGGCAAATCTTCCTCAAAATCAATTCTTGCTTCAATTTCTGCCAGCAAATCCAAACAAGTTGCCCGCAATTTGCGGATCGGCGAGGCTAATTTTCCCTGCAATCCAGCTAAAGCACTTTGGGCGGCGGCGGGAGATTTTGCTCCGACTAAATCAGCGATGCTTTCTGCTTGGGTTAAATCCAGCCTGCCGTTTAAAAAAGCCCGCAGCGAAAACTCTCCCGCTTGCGCCAACCTCGCGCCATTTTCCAAACACAATTGCAAGACTTGTTGCACGGCAATAATCCCGCCGTGACAGTGAAATTCTACGACATCTTCGCGGGTAAAAGAACGCGGTGCTTGCATGATTAACAGCAAAGCTTCGTCGATCGATTCTTGGGTTTGAGGGTGGCGGATATAGCCGTAAATTATGCGGTGAGACTCCCATATTTGCTTGCCTGGGGCGCGAAATATAGTTTTAGCAATTTTTAAAGCTTCGGAACCGGAAACGCGCACGATGCCAACGCTACCTTGTTGGGGAACAATGGCTGTAGCGATCGCCGCGATCGTTCCTCCTTTGGTGAGTGATTCTGACATAAGGAATAGTTGGCAGTTGACAGTTGACAGTTGACAGTTGATAGCAGATTACTTGTTCCGCTCGACAGCTTTGCAGGAGTTCCCTCAGTTAGATGAGGTGTAGACTTATCTATTACCTATTACCTATTACCTATTACCTATTACCTATCTTCTAAGGTGTAAAGATCTGGTTCGTCATGCAAAAAGTCCAAACAACCACCCCTTTGAGCAAGCTGTGCTAGTTCTTGAGTCGAAGGATAGGGGATGTTTGCTAATAATTTTTCTACAATTGCTAATTGCTCGTCTGTCGAGAGAGACAGAATAACTTGAATTAGGGAGTCAATCAGTTGTACGTTCATAGAAATCACCTGTTGCCCAGCTTTTTAATTATACAGGTATAATTTACAGGTTAAACAACTGGAGTTTAGACTAAAGTGCCGATCGAATCTGCACTCTTGAACGTCAACGGTTGCTGGCATTAAGCTATAAAGCTTAACGATAAGATATAAGTCCAGCGACCGTTGACGTTCTCTTCAAGGCCGTGAAGTCTCCCGAAAGAAACACGCAGGGCGGCCTAATTTCTTAACTGTCGTTGAGACTAAAAAATAGAGAACGGTGGCAAAAGAAGAACTTAAGCCACCGCATCGGGAGAGAATGAGGGTGAAAAAGAAAACCTATCCACTCCCTCAATGAACATTGAACGATTAAAGGACTTTCGTCAAGCAGCATACGAATTATTGGTGAGGGCGAAAGATGCTACATTCGAGCTAATGGATGCAGTGATGACTACCAGGAATGCCTCATGTTTGGCAGAATTTTCGCTCAGCCCTCTATTCAATCGACAATGGTCAAGTGTCTATGAAGCCTTACAAGACACAAGGCCAAACCGAAAAAAACTGATGGAGTTGTATCAAAAGCAGTTAGAACAGCAAGTACCCGCAACAGAACATATCTTAGTAGCTATAGACCACACTGCATGGGGCAGACCAGATGCCAAAACATTAAAAGACAGAACCCATGAATATCAGAGGGGCACTGTTGTTGGACAGGGGTACAGTACCATTGCCTGGATACCTGAAGCTGGTGGAAGTTGGGCATTACCCCTACTCCACGAACGAATTAGTAGTGAGTCTTCACCAATACTTCAAGCAGCTTCTCAACTCAAACTTGTCTGCGAACAAAGCGTCAACCCAGTTTTAGCAGTCTTAGATATTGTTTGGTTTAAGTATTTACGGCGTTTTGCGGTAGATCATTGGTATCGCTTTGCCAAGCAAAGATTGCATTGGACATTACCTAACTTGAGAACTCCCGAACAATCTGAACGTTGGAGTGATTTAATGCCATTGATGAGTTGGCAACTCTGGTTGGCTAGGGATTTAGTTGCAGAAAATCGACTGCCTTGGCAATCTGCTACGATTGATTTAACTCCTGGACGTGTTGCCCAATCAATGTTGTCGGTTTTAGTTGACATTGGTACTCCGACGAAACCACCTAAATCGCGGGGAAAATCTCCTGGTTGGCAAACAGGAAAGGTACGAGAAGCGGCACCGCGATATCCCACTGTCAAAAAACGTGTTTCACGACGCAAAAAGTCTTCGAGATTAGTTGTTTGATCTCCTCTTTTTTGAGTTTTAGATCGATAACTTGCCTGATTTTGAAAGGCAGGTACTTTTAGATGCGATCGTTTTTAGTCTAAACTCCAGTAAACAACTCTCGCCTCCAAAAAATTCTGGAAAATTTGTGTCGGCGATCGCCAGACAAAACCGAATCGGACAAAACTGGAATTTTTGAGTCGAGTTTCATTATAATATTACCGAAGGGTTCGCATCTAAGACCGGTGGATACTGCTCGACAGTCCGGGCCGATCGACCGCAGGCACGATCGGCGATCGATTCAATATTTTGTTTGAAAAACCCATTATCTAATATGAGTTCGTCAATGAGTTCGTCAAAAAGCGATCGGCGAACGCTTTTGCCGAGATTTAAACCTACTTCAAAATCGGGAAGATGGCGCTGGAATTGGCAGCGTTGGTGCCGCTACTACTACAAAAGGTTTCTCCGGTTGCGCGGCACCCCCGAATCAATTGCTAGGGGTTTTGCAGCCGGAGTATTTACAGGAATGTTTCCGGCATTCGGGCTGCAAATCGTCAGTGGGGTAGCGCTGGCAACTTTGCTGCGAGGCAATAAAATTGTAGCGGCGGCAGGGACTTGGATCAGCAATCCGATTACTGATTTGCCGATCTGGGCTTTAAACTTTCAAGTAGGTCGGTGGGTGCTGGGTTCCCAGCGAGCATTTAACCCTCAAAGCATTACATCTTTCGAGAATTTACTCAAGTTCGGGACTGAATTTGCGATTGAGTTGTTAGTAGGTTCTTTGTTGATGGCTTCACTGTGTGCTGTTGGGAGTTATTTTCTGACACTTAGGGCAGTGCGTCGCGGGCGCAGGTACAGGAGGTCTTTACAGAAGTCGTCTAAAATCTAAAATTTCACCTAGAACAGCTAAGCATAACTAGAGTCTCTGGTGTTGACGTGGGAATGCGGTATTTAGATCTCAAATTGCATTAACTTTGGTTATCCTGATTGTATGTCGCAGTTTAAAACTAACAGGGAGGAAGGTAAAGCATGACCAGTCAACTGCTGGACAAGCGCTATCGCATCATTCAAGTCACGGGTGTCACCACCGCCGGCAAAACTTATCTGGCTGCAGATACTCACCGTCCCGGATACCCGCACTGTACGGTCAGAGAAATTCAACTGGCGGGCAAAAACTCCCAAACTCCGCAGTTAACCAAAATTATATTTCAAAGAAATGCCGAAAAAATTGAAAAATTGGGAAAACACGGTCAAATTCCCGAATTGTTGGCGTATTTTGAAGAAAATCAAAGTTTATACTTAATAGAAGAGTTTGTAGCTGGAGAACCTTTAAGTCAAGAACTAATACCGGGCAAAGCTTGGACGGACGATCGAGTAATCGATCTGTTGCAAGAAGTATTGGAAATTTTGACTTTCATTCACGAAAATGCCTGCATCCACCGCCAAATTCAACCAGAAAATCTGATCCGGCGCGAGTCGGACGGCAAATTAACTGTAATTAACTTTAAGTTAGAGCAAGAAACTGACCCTCAAATTGCGAATTTTCAGTTGCAGTTAATTCATGGAAATTCGTCTCAAGTGTCGGTGACGCAAAAGCAAGCTCAGATTGCCTTCACCGCATACATCCCGATCGAGCAAGCGGCTGGTAATGCCCGCTACAGCAGCGACATCTACGCTTTAGGTACGATCGCCCTGCAAGCGGTAACGGGAATTTCGGCAGGGGAATTAGCTGCTGTAAGAAATAGCAAAGGCGAAATCAATTGGCGCGATCGGGCAAATTGTTCGGCAGGTCTAGCAGCAATTATTGATAAAATGGTGCGCGCCAATTTTGAAGAACGCTATCAGGAAACTGCCGAAGTTTTAGCCGATCTCAAACAAATTCCTCGCCCCACAATTGCCCGCGAAACCAAGGTCGATCGGCTGCCGCAAACCATCGTTACTCCCGCCTTTTTTCGCAAACCCCTGCCGCGCAGCAGCAAAACTCTTTGGTTGCTGCTGGGCGGTACTGCTGCTGCTGCAATTTTGACAGCAGGATTAATTTATTTGTGGCACAGTAAAAATCCGGCAAGGGCAAAAGAATTGTTCGCCCGCGGTCAGTCAAAAGCACAGCAGGGAGACAAAGCCGGGGCGATCGCGTATTATACGCAAGCACTAGCGATCGATGCCAAGGATGCGGAAACCTTATACAAGCGGGCGAACGCGCGCTACGACACGGGCTCGAAGGAGGAAGCAATACAGGATTACACGCAAGCAATTCAAGTCAATCCCAATCACAGCAAAGCCACCTACAACCGCGGCCTGGCCCGGCGCGAGCTCGGCGATTTGCGGGGGGCTGTGGAAGATTTCACCCAAACAATCCGCATCGATCCCAGCGACGCAGGTGCTTACTACGAAAGGGCTTTAGCTTACTACGATTTGGGCGATCGCAAAACTGCAATTGCCGACTACACCGAAGCAATCCGCCTCGATCCCAACAATGCCAACGCTTACAGCAGCAGGGGTTTGGCTCGATCGGCCGCTGGGGACAAAACCGGGGCGATGGCAGATTTTACGCAAGCAATTCAAATCAGCCCCCAAGAAGCTGGGATTTATTATTCAAGGGGTCGAGCGAGATTTAATTTGGCAGATTATCAAGGAGCGGTGGAAGATTATACTAAGGCGATTGAATTAGATCCGTCACAAGCTGATGCTTATACCAATCGGTGCAGCGCTCATTTAAACTTGGCAGTGTACGACAAAGCAATTGCAGATTGTACCGCAGCAATTCGCCTCGATGCAAAAGACGAAGCTGCATACAACAACCGCTGCATTGCTTATTTGAATTTAAAACAATTTCAGAAAGCGGCTGAAGATTGCAGCTTAACGATCGGACTTAACAGCAACAATCCCAAAGCTTACAGCAATCGAGGATTGGCTCGATCGGCGGCGGGAGACAAACCAGGGGCGATCGAAGATTTCAGTCAAGCAATCCGACTCAACCCCAGCGATGCAGTTGCTTACAGCAATCGCGGTACTATTTATTTTGACATCAAAAATTATGCTTCAGCGGTTGAGGATTTCGCGCAATCATTGCGGCTGAATCCCAACAATGCCACAGCTTACTACAGCCGCGGCCTAGTCCGCCGCCAACTCAAAGATCGTACCGGGGCGATCGAAGATTTTCAGAAAGCTGCAACGCTATTCCTAGAACAAGGAAGGGCCGACGGCTTCCAAAATGCCCAAGAACAAATAAATAGCTTTAAGTAAACGATCGGCCATCAGTTATCGGTTCGAGACTCACTCCGAAACCGAGTTTTTTTTATCGCGACTTAGGCGCGGGTGTGCGGGAACCGGATTTTTTCTCTAAAATACTTCTTGTTACCCGCAAATTCGGTAAAAAACCCGGTTTCTTTAATATCAGTGCTGAAGTTTTGTTTCCGAAACAAGGAAAGAAAGTCTTTAATACCGATCGAAAGCCCGCTTTGTTTGGTTTTAATGCTTGATTTACGCAGTTGTTAGTTTCAAAAAACAACAAATAAAAACTAATTACCAATTCGCCCTTATCAATTCCCAGTTCCCAATTTCCCATTCCCAATTACCGATATGTAAATCCACCTACTTATCTGAAATAAATCACTAAAAATCATACATTATCAGCATTCTTCCTTCTTTCTTACTTCTGACTAATAACAACTAATAACTGTCAACTATCAACTATCAACTGTCAACTCTTCCTTCTTCCCTCTTCCTTCTTCCTTCTTCCCTCTTCCTTCTTCCTTCTTCCTTCTTCCTTCTTCCTTCATATTATGAACATGGTTGGTCAACTTTTAGACGGGCGCTACCGCGTAGTACAAATCCTCAGTTCCGGTGCTTTCGGACAAACTTATTTAGCTGCCGATACTCGCCGCCCCGGACACCCTCAATGCGTGGTCAAACAACTGCGCCCTCCCAGCAATACTTCAGCAGTTCTCAAAACAGCTTACCGCTTGTTCAAACAAGAAGCAGAAATTCTTGAAAAGCTGGGAAAACACGATCGCATTCCGTTTTTGCTGGCTTATTTTGAAGAAGGCAATCAGTTCTATCTGGTAGAAGAATTCGTACCGGGACACGCCCTCAATCGAGAAATTATTGCCGGTCAACCTTGGCGCGAAGAACGGGCGATCGCGCTGATGGAAGAAGTGTTAGAAATTTTGGATTTCGTACACTCCCAAGGAGTGATTCACCGGGATGTAAATCCCTCGAATTTAATCCGCCGCAAACCCGATGGCAAATTAGTTTTAATTGACTTCGGATCGGTAAAAGAAGTAACAACTCACGTTGGGGATTGCGAAATAGAAATGCCCCGCACGATCGCTACGGGAACTCCGGCTTATATGCCGATCGAACAATTTCAAGGCAACCCGCAATTTAGCAGCGATCTTTATGCAGTGGGGATGATGGCAATCCAAGCGATGACGGGTTTGCCCGGTACGGATCTGCCAAAATTGCAAGATCCGAATCCTTCCCACACGGGGGAAATTGTCTGGAAAAATCGCGCTCAATGTTCGGCAGGGTTCGCCAATATAATTGATAAAATGATCTGTCACAATTTTGGCAGGAGATATCATTCGGCTGCCGAAGTTTTGGAAGCTTTGCAAAAGTTGAACAACCGCCAAGACGTGCTGGGAACCGCTCACAAGGCAACAACTATGCCGGAAAATGTGATGAATGGTGCTAGTCTGGTATCGCGTTTTAATGCTCGGTTTTGGTGGCTGCTTTTGGGTGGAGTGGGGGCTGCGATCGCGCTAGTATTTCTATTAAGTTATTGCGGCCGCCCGAATCCTGTTAAAGCTAAGGAATATTACGAACGGGGGGTGGAAAAATCCCGCAATAAAGATGCCGCCGGAGCATTAGAATATTTCGATCGATCGATTAAGTTAGATCCTAACAGTTATGCAGCTTTTTACAGGCGGGGAAATGCCAATTACGATTTGCAGAAATATCCAGCAGCGATCGCGGATTACTCAGGGGCGATCGCGCTGAATCCTAATTACGTTCAAGCTTATTTTAATCGGGGATTAGCGCGCTACGAATCCAACGACAAGCGGGGGGCTATTGAAGATTATACGCAGGCTTTAAAACTCGCACCAAACGATGCAGATACTTATTACGAGCGGGGAATTGCCTATCTAGATTTGCAAGATTACAAGAGCGCTATCCAAGATTTCAGTCAGGTAATTCGGTTGCAGCCAAACCTCGGTAAAGCCTATCATTCGCGAGGGCTGGCGCGCGCGGCAAGCAAAGATTTGCAAGGAGCGATCGGGGATTATACTGAGGCGATTAAACTCAATCCTCAAGATGCTACAGCGTTGTACAGCCGGGGGAGAGCTCGCTTTCATTTAGGAGATTACCGGGGAGCTTTGGCGGATTATTCTGAGGTAATTGCGATCGATCCTAAAAGTGCGGATGCTTTTGCCAATCGGTGCAGCGCGCAGTTAAATTTGGGAGCGCATCAAGCGGCGGTTGATGATTGCACGCAAGCAATTTCGATCGGCGATGAAGATGCGGTTCCTTACAACAATAGGTGCATTGCTTATTTAAATTTGAAGGATTACCCAAAAGCAATTGCCGATTGCACTCAAGCACTGACTTTGAATCCAAATGATTATAATGCTTTGAGCAATCGGGGTTTGGCGCGCAATGCTGCGGGGGACAATGAAGGGGCGATCGCGGATTTTAGTGCGGCAATTGGACTCAATCCTAACGATGCTGAAGCTTATGCAAATCGCGCTAAAATTTACTTTCAATTAAAGAACGCGAATAGCGCGATCGCGGATTACGTGCAAGCAATTCGGATCGATCCTACTTCCGCTAGTGCTTACTACGGTAGGGGTTTGGTGCGCCGTTCTTTGGGAGACAAATCGGGGGCGATGAGCGATTTTGAAAAAGCGGGAAAACTATTTCTCGATCGAGGTCTTACAGGCGGCTATAAAGATGCTCAATTTGAGTTGGAAAAGCTTAAATAATTAGTTTATTGCCTTTCTCTGGGATCTTCTGGTGGTGGGTGACAGCGGGAGAGTGACAATATTCGCAAAGATATTTAGCTCGTTGTCTAACATATTTGCGCGTTGCTTCAGAAATGGTCATTGTTGAGCGATGAGGAGAGAATTTAGGTAAGTAAAGAGGCGATCGAGTTCGTTAATAGCGTTGAGTTCGTCTTGTTCTTCAGCAGTTAGAGAGTTGAGTTTATTTTTTTCCAGAAGATTTTCTAGCTGCAATTGAAGTCGATCGGTAAATTTGAATAGAGGGCGATCGTTCACCATTTCGACTTTAATTCCAGTTTCGATCGGTGAGGGAGGTTGAATGACAACTTGCATACTTTTAACTTTGACGAAAGGAGAATGCTTGTGTTTATTTTAATGCTTCTATTCTCGATCGAGTGTATGTTTTTGCAAAAGAGGTAAAGCCTCTAGACATGAGTTCCCAGGCGATACCTGGGAAGCATTTACACCAGATGAGAATGTACGAAGTTCGGGACTTCAGTCCTGACTGCGAACCTGTTTTTACGACTCTTGAATTCGCTTTACCAACTCGTAAAATGGTTGCCAATTATCCTCGACGGTTATTTTGTCCCAAACCTCCTCAATTGTCGGTCTTAACAGCGACTGTTCGGGATTCTTTTCCCGCAATCTCTGGGCCATTCGATCTAAATCAGCCTCCGACAAACCTTGTAACAGGTGATAGTAAAACTGCCGCCATTGCGCTATAACTTCGATCGATTCCGCTTGGCTAAAGATTTTAGTCGCATCATCCCGCCAAGCGCGATCGAACTGTTTTCGCAGTTCAAAAAAGAAACCTTGATAATCAACTTGAGTTTCCGCCAGCAATTTAATTGTCAGTTGCAACAATTCATTTGCTTCGTCCTCCGGCAAGTCCTCAAAGCCCAATCTATTTAACATCAACCTCCGGTAAGCTGTATAATAATACTCGTCAAACTCAGCCAAAGCCGCATCCATATCGGTTTGCTCGATCGCGCAGCCTAGCGGTTGTTGAAGTTTCTCTAAATTTGACTTGCATACATACGGTTGATTGCCGTAACAGTAAAGACCGAAATGGTCGAAATAAGCTGCAATAAACTGCGGTTTATAACTCGGGATAAAAGCGTAGGGACCGTAATCGAAACTTTCTCCAGTAATCGACATATTATCCGTATTCAGCACGGCGTGACAAAATCCTGCTGCCATCCACTGCGCTACTAATTCGGCTACTTTCTTAACTAATTCTCCGTAAAAAAGCGCGTACTTTTCCGATGGCGAAATATTCGTTTTTTGACTTGATAAATGCAGTTCGGGATAGTAATATTGAATTACAAAATCTAGCAGTTTTTTCAGCAAATCCGGGCGGCGGATGTAGTGCAATCTTTCAAAAGTACCGAAACGGATGTGAGAGTGACTGAAACGAATCATTACGGACGATCGCGTGGGAGAAGGTTCGTCACCCCGCCACAAAGCTTCGCCAGTTTCAATTAAACTCAAACAGCGGGAAGTATTAACTCCCAATCGGTGCAAAGCTTCCGCAGCCAAAACTTCGCGCACGCCTCCTTTTAAAGTAAGTCTACCGTCAGCGTGTCGCGAGTAGGGAGTGCGACCGGAACCTTTAGTACCGAAGTCGTAAAGTCTGCCGTCAGTACCGCGAACTTGTCCGTACAAAAAACCTCTGCCGTCGCCTAAATTCGGGTTGTATTCGTTAAATTGATAGCCGTGATAGCGGAGTGCGAGAAAAGGACGGACGCAGTGAAATTTGCCGAATGCTTCGATGAAATGTTCGTCAGTTACTTGTGCCGGATCTAAACCAAGTTTCGGCAACAATTTGTCGTTGCGAAACCGGAGGATGTGCTGCGGGAAATCGGCAGCAGCGACTTCATCGAAATAGTCACCGCCGAGGGATTCGATCGCAGTTTCGTAGTTGAGGGAGAGCAAGGGATTTGACATTCTTCTATTGTATCGCACAACGGGCGATCGGTCTTCGTAGAGCGCGCAGCGCGCATCATTGCCATCAACTTCAGTTAAATCTTATACTTTTCGATCGGGTTTTGTACCAAGTTACCACTCCGTCTATACTTTTTAAAAGTATTAAACACTTCTTCTTTCCTAATTAAGACCTCGATCTTGGATTAATTATTCACAGGCAAACGGATCGTAAAAGTAGAACCCACACCCACTTCACTTGTTACTGAAATACTGCCACCCATCATCTGACAGAAGCGCTGGCTGATAGCCAAACCCAAACCCGTGCCGCCGTACTTCCGCGTAGTCGAAGCATCGGCTTGAGTAAACGGTTGAAAAATGCGATCCAATTGATCTGGACTCATGCCAATTCCAGTATCAGTACAGTTAACAACTAAAAATTCCTTACTCGCAATCGCTTGTTGGGAATTACCGCTATTTTCTTCACTTTCTCCATCACTATTAACCGCCGATTCTCGGATCGCAGTCAGACTAATAATGCCATTATGGGTAAACTTAGCAGCATTGCTCAGCAAGTTTAATAAAATCTGCCGTACTTTAGTAATGTCGGAGTGCATAGTTCCCGCATTGCTAATTTGACTGGCATCTAAAATATTGCCATTTTTTTCTATTAGCGGCAGGGCAGTGGTGGCAACTTCTTCAATCAAACATCCAATGTCGAAGGTTTCTAGATACAAATCCATTTTGCCTGCTTCGATTTTGGAAATGTCGAGAATGTCGTTAATTAATGACAGCAAATGCCTGCCAGCGCTCCAGATTTTGTTTATATCAGGAATAATTTCAGTGTTACCGCAATCCTCGCTTTCTTCTTGGAGCATTTCACTGTAGCCGATAATCGCATTTAAGGGAGTTCGCAATTCGTGGCTCATGTTGGCTAAAAATGCGCTTTTTGCTGTCGAAGCCGCTTCCGCTGCTTCTAGAGCCAATTGCAGCGCGGATTCAAAGGCTTTGCGAGTGCTGATATCCTCAACGCTACCTTCGTAATAGAGTACCTCACCGCTAGCATCCCGCACCGCGCGCGCGCTTTCAGAAACCCAAATTATACTGCCGTCAGCGCGGTATACCTGAGACTCAAATCCCGATATTTCGCCCGCTTCATTCATGATGCGCGTAAATTCTTGGCGGCGTTGGGGTTCGACATAGGCTTGCTGTCTGAGGTCTGTCAAATTTGATGTCAATTCTTCGGGAGTAGCATAGCCGTAGATGCGGGCTAAAGCTGGATTGACGCTTAAAAAATCACCCTCGGGAGTTGTTTGAAAAATACCTTCGACGGCGTTTTCAAAGATGCTGCGGTATTTTTGTTCTGCTTGGCGCAGGGCGATTTCTGCACGATCGCGCTCGCTAGCTTCGAGCGCTAATGATACTAGATCTGCCAGAGAAGCAGCAAAATTTTGTTCTTCTACCGTCCAGTTGCGGGGGGTTCCTATTTGTTCGACACAAATTACTCCTACCGTTTGCCCGCCGAGTCTAATCGGAGCATCTAAAGTGGAAGTAGTACCGCTTTTGGTAAAGTAAGATTCGGCAAGTTCTCTCGTTCTACTATCTGAGAGTGCATCATCAGCCGCGATCGTCCGGTCTTCTTCCAAAGCTTTAAAATAAGCAGGAAAGTCGGCTGCTGCCAGTTCGGCACCTGCGGAATGTTCGCCTCTGCTGCGGTAAAATAAGTCGAGACATTGCAATTTCGATCGTCCTTCATCGTACAGCCAAGCGCCGACTGCTTCTACCTCTAGAGTGTGAGACGCGGCTTTGGTAATTTCCCTTAAAGCTACTTGTAAATCGCCCCGATACAAAGCTTTATTTCTTGCCAATTCTACCAACATCGTATTTTGTTTGAGCAATTGTTTTTGCCTGACGCGCCGCGCCGATTCCGATCGTTTTTGTTCGGTAATGTCGCGGGCCACCCAAATTACAGAGTCTTCAGAAAGTGGCGAAACGGTGGCGGCAAAATAAATTTCGCGCTCTTTAATAGTTAAAGGATACTCTATGCTCACAGTTTTCTTCGTTGCTAAAGATTCTCGAATGCAGTTGAGAAATCCATCGGCTGTCGGTTGGGAAAAAACTTCTGTAAGGGTTTTACCAATTAATTCTTCTGCTGGTTTGTACAGCAGCGATAGATTGGTCGGCGCAATTTTTAAGTAGCGACCGCGGGCATCTACAACTATAATTAATTCATTCATAGCAGCAAACAAAGCCCGCAGTTCTGCTTCGGCGGCTTTGAGTTCGGCAGTCCTCTGCGCAACTCGAATTTCTAAAGTAGAATTAGTTTTTTCTAGCGTCGCAAAAGAAGAGCGCAACTGTCTTGCCATGTTGTTGAACGATTGAGCGAGAACTCCCAGTTCGTTAACGCCTCGGACTTCTATTTCGGAATCTAACGCTGGGGAGGTAAAGTCGGAATCTTCGGACATTTTAGTTAAGGCGCGAGAAGCTTCCAGCAATCTGGTAATTGGTTGGGCAACCCAGCGAGAAGTGAGCAGTCCCAGGACGATCGCCACTACGAACGCAAAAAAGCACAATAGAATAGTTGTGCGAGTGTTGGCATTAATTTGCTGCATGAAGTCAGCTTCGGGAATTGCCACTACAATCAGCCAATCGAGGCCGCGGCGTCTTGCAAGGGAGCAACTGTCACAAATTGACGCTTGCCGTCGATATCGAAACTAAATTGTCCTTTATTTTCAATATTTTTCAAACTGCCAAATCTGTTTTGTAAATAGGCAGAGGCAGATCGAATTAACAAATTTTTGCTGTCAGTTGCTATCAACCGTTTTTGTCCGTCTTTAGTAGCAGTAAATGGCAATTCATCCGTCGAACTGCCAACTATTTCACCGCTGCGTTCGATCGCGAAAACTTGTCCCGACTGGCTGATTTTAATACTTTTGAGAAACTCGCTGATTTGAGAAAGAGTCAGGTCAATGGCCAGTACCCCTTCCAAGCTGCCATTCTCGCTGTAGATTGGTGCGACCGGTGTAATCCCCAGTACCGGCGAAGCAGTAAATACATAGATTGGCGACCAGGTAGGTAATTTCGACTGTTTGGCCGCTAGGTACCAGGGTCTAGTACGGGGGTCATAGGGTGCGGTTTTGACAAGCTCAGTGCGATTTCCCCCCTTGTCCAGGCGATAAATTTCGCGGTTGGGGGCGGTTGTTTCATCTCTGATGTATACCAAATCTTCTGCTTCTCGCTTGAGCAAGAGAAATCTGCCCGCTTCGTCGCCGTAGTAGATTGTAGTAGTGCGATCGCTCAGTTTGGTCTGCTCCCACAAATAGCGCTCTAAATTGGGAAAGTCTGCTGGGTCTAAATTACCAGATGCGATCGCGGCAGTATTCATTTGCAGGAACAGGTGAGACAAGTCTGCAAAACTTTGAAAATGTTCTTTGGTTCTGGCGGCGACTTCCAGACTCAGCCTGGTGGCGAGGTCGTTGACAGCTTTTTGCCCGTTGCGAAACGACAGCCATCCTGTCACGCCGACGGCTACGGAGATTTGCACAACCAGCGGTACCAACAAAATCAAGCGCAGCGACATTCTGGGTGAAGCTTTCATACAATCTCACGGTAGCTGAGAAACGAGTGTGTCTTTAGATATGGGAGGAAAATCGATGTGGCAGGCTAAAGCCTGCTGTGTTTGCGACTTGCCTAAAGTTACTTTAATTTAGATTTCAATGATTCATATATATAGTTTCCTTTCGGATACCAAACGGGTTTGCCTATTCTTTGTCACGTGGTAGATACTTAAATATAAGTTACAAATTAGCTGTTCGATGAAACTGCGCGATCGACAGGTGCGGTGGCTGGGGGTGTCCAATTTTGATGTCGCCTCAACTGCTTGCAATATTAATCATGACACTACTTGCGGTGAATGCACCGATCGCACCCCGAAATGCAGCTATGCGGTTGTGCTGCAAGTTCCACCCTATCCTGCAACCAGCCTAAAAGCAATCCAGCAGTTAGCACTCATCGGTCATAAGTGCTAGCGCCGAGGATTGATTTCCCCACTCATTAGTCATTAGTAATCCTACCTTCTTGCTTCTTGCTTCTTGCCTCTGCCTGCTTGCTTCTCGAATATTAAAAAAAATTAATTGTTCGGCATAAATGTAAATATTTTAACAATTATCCTCCAACAAGTTTGCTATTAATAAAATAAGTTGGCAAAATCCCGATCGAACATCGGGGACAATTGCAGCGCCTGCAATTAATCGGTACCAGCAATACTGCAATTTTTCAGCCGTTAGCAGGAGCAAAATTTTAGCACAATAAAACTTTGGGAGGATGGCATGAAATATACATTTGAAATTTTAGGCGTATCTCCAATTTTATCATTTTTCAACCAACAGCAGGAATTGCAGAAACAGCAGCCGATCGGGGTAGAATACTTGGGCAACCGCAAATGCACGCTCGATTCGTTTGTCGCATCCGTGGAGACGGTTTCGCCCAGCCGCGGCTGGGATGTCGAAGTAGTAGTAGACACCGTGATTAGTTTCTGGATGCAAAACTCCGATAGCATCCAGTATTGGAAGCGTCGGTTGCAGGATGCGGGCAGCGAAAACTTATTAATCGCCCGAGTGGGCGATATTAAGTCTTTGCAAGCTGCCTTTGAATCGCTGCTGGGAGAATAGGAAAATGCCGGAATTGGTAATTTGCGATCGACAATACTAAAATCAACTCAATGCCAATTCCCAAATATTATGTCTCGCTCTAAAGCCCTGCAATCTTATATTTTCGTTCGCTTGCTCCTGGCACCCCTGATGCTGTGGACAATTACCACAGCAGTATTTTTGCTGCTGCGGGCTACACCTGGGGACCCCATCGATGCCATTCTCGGTTCGCGAGCTCCCGCCGCAGCCAAAGCAGCAATGCGCACACAACTCGGCCTCGATGCCCCCCTGTGGCAGCAATATCTTAATTACATGAAAGACTTATTGAGCCTGGACTTGGGAACCTCCATCACCACTCGGGGACAAACCGTATGGGAAATTATCGGCAATTATTTTCCTGCGACGGTGGAATTAGCAGTTTGCAGCATGACCGTGGCTTTAATTGTCGGCATCAGTATCGGTGCCCTGTCAGCATCCCGTCCCAACACAATTTTTGATGTCGCAGGCCGTTTGTTTGGCATTATCACCTACTCGCTGCCAGCTTTTTGGGCCGGCATGGTTTTGCAGTTGATTTTTGCGGTGCAGTTGGGCTGGTTTCCGTTAGGAACTCGCTTTCCGATAACATTTCCCGCGCCTGCTGGCTACACCGGGCTGTACACTGTAGATAGTCTTCTAAGTGCCAACTTGAGTCAGTTTTTCACGGCTTTGCATTATTTAGCACTGCCAAGTTTGACATTGGGAATTCTCTTAAGCGGTATTTTCGAGCGAATTGTGAGAGTGAATCTGAAGCAAACAATGCAAGCAGATTATGTAGAAGCAGCTAGAGCTAGAGGAATTCCCGAATTGCGAATTTTGCTGGCTCATTCTCTGAAAAATGCCTTAATTCCAGTGATTACGGTCTTGGGATTGACTTTTGCAGCTATGTTGGGCGGTGCTATTTTAACAGAAGTAACTTTTTCTTGGCCGGGTCTGGCAAATCGCCTTTATGAAGCGATTAGCCTGCGGGATTATCCAACAGTCCAAGGAATTGTAGTATTTTTTGCGGGAATTGTGACGATCGCCAGCATTGTAATTGATATTTTGAACGCTTACATCGACCCGCGAATTCGGTACTGAAAATCAGTTGACAGTTGATAGTTGACAGTTGACAGTTGACAGTTGACAGTTGGGAATTGGGAATTGGGAATTATCCCACTCTTCCTTCTTCCCTCTCCCTCTTCCTTCTTCCCTCTTCCCTCTTCCTTCTTCCTTCTTCCTTCTTCCTTCTTCCTTCTTCCTTCTTCCTTCAAGTATAATTAGTAAGAAAAGCAATTATCAAACATATGAAAACACAGGGAACGGGGTATGCTACAGCTATTACACTTACTCAAAAATTACTGGAAAAGCAGTTAGGCGATAAAGTTTTAGTGCGATCGCAGCTACCAATTCAGTTGGGCGATTCTCAGCCCAAATCGGCAATTGCTGTGGTGGTGCCAGATGTGCTGCGCTATGCTGGCAGTCACCCCGTTGCTTCGGAAATATACCTGCTGATTGAAATAGCAGATAATAATACGCTGGCTAATGACTGCGAAATTTTAGGAAAAAGATACGCGCGATCGAAAATAGAAGAATATTGGGTGCTAGATATTAACGGACGCCAACTTCATGTATTTCGAGAACCTGCTGACGACGGCTACCAAAGTCAGATGATTTTGTCAGAGGATGCAACAGTTGCTATATTGGCTTTCTCTAACTGTACTTTCACTGTCCGCGAGATGTTGCAGCCATAAAAAATTCTACTAAGTTTAGTAAATCGACTTTTGGGTTGACGACACTTGCTCAATTCTAGGCAATACTGGAGCAAAGACATAAACATGGGAGAAAATGCTGATGAGATTATTGCGAATAACAGTCGCTCTATCGGCTGCCCTGACTCCACTGGTAGCGGAAACTGCTTTTAGCCGTCCCATGCCCGTAATTGCCGATTTTCCCAGAGCGTCAAACCCTCAAGTAAATGAACCCGTCTGCTTCATCGAAACCCCAAGCGGCACAACCTTTGATTTAGTCAGCTTGTGCGGCACCAATGCAGACCCCCCAGCTCCCAATAACGCGGCTCCTGGGGGCAACCCCGCAAACGCTCCTGCAAACGCCCCTAACGCAAACAATCCAGCGGCAACTCCGAATCCAAATGCCGTTACCAGGGATGCGGCGGGCACACCGATAACTACTCCTGCAGGTACTGCCAATCCCGCTAATCCTGCTAATCCCGCTAATCCCAACGATGTCAATCCGGGAACTGGGCCCGCCGGCACTCCCAACGTCAATCCCAACAATGCCAATCCGGGAACTGCGCCCACCGGCACTCCTAACAATGCCAATCCGGGAACTGCTGGCGACGGTTTGGTGCCGAATACGAATATCAATCTTCCGAGAGTCCCGCCGAGCTCTTTTGGACTGAGAGATTTAACGTAGAATCAATACTTTCAGCCATTTAGCCCCCGATTTCTAGACTGTTTCTAGTTATTTAACGTATTTGCGTCGTTTCAGGCGATGAGTTCGCTTAAGTTGAGGGCGTGGTTGGGGCATGAGAATCTAGACAATTCTAGTATGACCTTAGGCAGTCACCTACGGGTAGTCACAAAAATCACCACACCCAATTAAGGGTAGTGGTGATAGGGGTGTAAATGTTTTAGCGTGCTAAGTTAGCACGCTAACTGTCGTTTCAGGTGAATATCAGGCTTAACAGCGCCTCAACATCGCTCAATGTTGCCTTCGATTTCTTGTTTTGTGATTTCAGTTGATTTAACAAGTCAGCGACATCAGGTGTATCACTTGAAACAGGTGATACACCCTTGTCTAATTTGTGAGCGATCGCCAATATTTCATCAGCTAGTGCTACAGGCACTCGGATGCTCTTGGTAACTCCATGCTTCCACTTACCCTCAAAGTGTTTGAGGTTAGCCAAACTGTTGCTATTAATATTGCTCATTTCACTTGTGTCGTGTGATATACTTCAATATATAAGGATTCACGCAAAGGTAGTAGACTTTTGTCCCCTGATTACTATAATACCCTCTAAACTTAAAGGATTTCTCCAAATACGTAGGGTTTGGAGAGTACGGACTGAACAAAAAATGACCCTCTAGTGAGCGAAAAGATTTTGCAAACCTGTAGGGTTTGTCAAATCGCGTTTTGAACACTAACAGGGTTTTAAGCTAGGAAACTTAAAACTAGAATATGTTTAATATTCACTAAAAAACTAATAAGTTTTAGTTAAAATTTATATTATTACTAGTTTATAGATAATTAATGAATAATATTTATATTTAACAATATAATATATAGATTATACAATCTGTATATTATATAACAGACTTGTATTATACATAGGAGGTTTATAATATAATCTTTTAGAAAGAAGCGAAATATAAGCTTTTAAGGCATATAGAGAGGTGAGTAAATCCCTCCTACCTAATTCACATCGCGGGCAACACGCCCCTAGAATCGCTTTCTAGAGTGCGCTAGTTAAACAAACGTACAAGGGTAGCTACTGGATATCACTTGGGATAAGTGACTCTAGTTTTTTCTAAAATTAGCAACCCGCTCAAGCTCTCTACTTTTTTAGCACGCTAAGTTAGCGTGCTAACTTAGAAACAAGAAGCCCTAGGCGGTTAAACCTAGGGTGTAATTTTTGGGTCAAGTATTTTGACTTAATTAGACTTCAGCCAGTTCAACCGATCGATCTACATCAAGGTAGTGCTTCATAATTACTTCTGGGCTATTACCACAAGCGTGAGCTAGTAAAAGCAAGGCAGAAGTATTGTTTTTGTTCGCGTGAGCCGTAAGTGTAATGTAAGTGTGACGGGCGTGATAAGGTGGCAAGTATTGGCTAATTTTATCATTTTTCACCAATTGATTTACTACACCTAAAAAACCGTGTGATTTAGTTGGCTCTCCCAGCCAAACGTAATTGAGTTGGCGGGTGTTGTATGTCTGTCCATTAGTTTGCCTAAACACCAAATCAACAGATTTAACGCCAACAGGCTTAATGCTGACTAACAACTCAAGTAATCGAAGATGTATCGGAAACATCCTAACAGTCTTGGTTTTTGTTCGTTTTGTTGATTTGATAGAGGCAGCGTAGCTTTTGCTAAACCGTATGATGTTCCGGCTAAGCATTACATCTTGCCAGCGCAATGCGAACGCCTCACCGGGGCGACAGCCTGTAAGAAACAGAAACTCAACCAAGGGCGCAATCTGTCGAGCATTCTCTCTGGGTGACTCGTAAAACGCATTGATGATAATATCGCGCTCCTTTTTCGTGAACGCTCTTTTATCCCTTTCTAACTCATCCTCATTGGCGTCCTGTACCTGCCACCACTCAATTACCTCACCATCATCATTGGTAGTTGATTTGTACTTGTCTTTTGCGCTCTCACCTACTTTTTTGTGTAAATCAAAGAAGGGATTGATGTCGGGTAAATTAAATTTACCTAGTTGTTTGGCGCGATTAAACGCTTCATTTAATGCCTGGATCGCTTTGCCCGTCTTAGCAATGGTGCTTGCGCTAGAGTTTCTGCATTTTGTCCGTTTGGGGTTAAACCCCAAATCCCAAACCCCGTATCATCAAAGGACTTAGTTTTGTTATTCCATTTCAGTCCTTTATGATGTTTGTAAAAGCTGTTTGGTATGTGTCGTGAAACGTAGTTGGCTCTACCTGTGTCTCTTTCCACAATAAATAATCCTCCCACAATTCGCCTACCGTAGTTTCAGGTTTCGGCTGCTTGACACCAGGCATCTGCAATACATCAGCCATTTTGGCGTACTTGGCGCTGCCAATACCGTACTTAGCCAATGTGACATCGAAGAGCTTATGCCACTCAGGATGGTCTAAATCAGCTTCGATCTGAACAGCGATTTGATTAGCTCGCTTCCAGCCATCGGCGTCATCTTTGAACCCGTACTTACCTATGCCCAAACATTTGGGTTTGCCGTTAAGGCTTTTGCCATCCAATTGTTCCCATAGGGGGTTATGTCGCTTGGGGAAGCGTAGCGCCAATGAACCCTTGTCGGCGTAGATGGTGATGTCGCACTGCGACTGACGGAAGAGTTGTTCAGACTTGTTTTTTTGGGGGCGCTTGTCAGCTCTCATGGTTGTTCTCTCCTAAGTCCTGAAAGTATTGATTTTACTAGGCTCTAGCATTTCTAGATTATTTCTAGACTTACGCTACTTACTTTTAGCACGCTAAGTTAGCGTGCTAACTTAGAAACGATTATATCATGGTTTTCGCCGAGCTCTTTTGGTCCTGGAGGGGTTGCGCCGACGAGGGATGCAATTGATGGCCCCCGCAGCCAGTGAAATCGAGTTGGCTCGATCGACCGCGATCGGATTAGTTTGTAATAGGGACTTTAGTCTGCTGGAGATTGCGGACTGAAGTCTGCACTACAAATCGTTTTGATTGCTAATCGATCGAGCGTTAACTCACTGCCAAAAGTTGGTTTAAAAACTCAATAAAATTTGCCAAAGCCGGAACCTGCTGCTGTGTATTTTCGCTTATCCACAGATTATCGGCAATACTTGTTGTATTAGTTTTCCCAGGTTTAAGCACGCTGACAACAGTCGCAACTAAAGCCTTCTCGCGATCGAAATTTTTCCATTTCAAAGATTTTCTTTCTTCCTCAGAAAACTGATTGAGATACGAAGTAGCTTTCTCGATATAAGCAGGATAAGCAATCTGCCCGCAACTGCACAGCAAAGTATCCAAAACGCCTTGAGAAACATTGTCGGGCAAAACATAGATTCCTGTACGCGGGTGATTGGTATCCACAACACCAGGGCGATCGGGAAAATTAGGAAAATAATTGCGGAATTTGTTAGCATAGGGTGCGACAATGCGATCGGGAGTCGATCGATCGCAATCGGCAACTATCCCAAAGGCTGCCAAGTTCGTTTGATACTCAGAATTAGCCAGCAAAATATCATCCAAATTAGTCGCAAGATTGCTACCTTCGCCTGCATAAATTGCTACCGACAGATTTTCTGCGAACAAAATAGAAGGCATATCGAGGCGTTTGTACAAGTTTCCTTTTTTAGGGTAAACGGGAATAAACTTGCGCCAGAATGGGTCTAAGTTTGACTCCAGTCCTTTCAACTCTTCTCGAAAATCTTTCAAACCCAAAAGTTTGAGAACCTTACCAACAAAAGCTTGGTCGTGCGGGCCTTCTACTCCAATAATGGCATATCTCACGCGCGAACCTCCAAACCCAAATCCTCCCGCAATCTTTGCAATCTTTCCCGTTCAAGTCTGACTGCTTTAGTTTGTGACTCCTGTTTTTCCAAACGATAAAGAACTAAATCGGTATCTGGATCGCTAGCATCCAACATCGCATCAATTGCTTCTAAACTGTGCGTTGTTGCAAATAACTGCACGTTCAATCGGTGACACCATTTGACAATCCAAGTAAAGGAACTGCGAAGTGCTTCAGTATGAATTGCTGCTTCTATTTCATCAATTAGTAAAACTCCATCTCGGACTTTTGCCAGCGTCGTAGCAACAAACAGCAAACGTCGCACACCATCTCCGAAAGCACTTAAAGGCGACATTCCCACTTGTTTATGGTCGATATATAGACTGGGAGTTTTGCCCAGTGGCGATACGATTTGTAAATCGATAATCTCCGGATCTATTTCTTGAAGTAAATTAATTACTTCCGGCTTAAAACGTTGAATGATAGCTTCTGAAAGCGAGCCAATTTGTAACTGTTCTACTGGGTGAGCAAAAGGTGTCACAGTATCAAATTTTAGTGCAGCTTCCAAGCGGGTTTGCCGACGAGTAAAATTCTGATTTTCCCAAATTTCAAAGTTTTCTGATAGTTCAGATTTTGAATTTAATAAGGTAGCCTTGAGTTCGATGTTTGCACCTCGAATAATGTTATTAAATACCAGCAGATTGCCGCGTTCTGAATCATCATTTTTTGAGGATTCTACTCCTGCCAATTCTTGGTAGATTGCCCTCGATTCTCTTACTGGAAACTTACCATTCCCTGAAACATAAGTTTCCCCTTGGTAAAACTCCAATTTTTCTTTGCTATTTTGAGGAAACAACAATTTTAGAGCGTCTAGCTGGGATTTGCGGGAATATTTAATTTCTCTGCGCCATGATGTATTCAACCATTCCAGCGGATCTAAGGGGCGACAATAGGTTGATATTGCTTCTAAAACACTGGTTTTTCCCGAGTTATTACCGCCCACCAAAATGTTAATTTGACCCAAGTCCTGCAAGTGCAAATCTCGCAGGCCTCGGAACCGATGGATGGTTAAATTGTCAAGGTGTTTCATAAAACTTAAGACTTCGGAATGTAGGTCGATCGCACTTGCAATTCCTTCAACTGCTTCTCCTCAACTTCCGACGGCGCATTTGTCAGCAAACATCCGGCTTGTTGCGTCTTCGGAAATGCAATGACATCCCGAATCGACTCTTCGCCAGCTAACAGCATCACCAACCGATCGAGGCCGTAAGCAATGCCACCGTGGGGAGGAGTTCCGTACTCGAACGCATCCAACAAAAAGCCGAATTTATTGTAAGCTTGTTCGGTAGATAATCCGATCGCCTCAAACACTTGTTCCTGAATTTCTCGCTGGTAAATCCGTCGGGAACCGCCCCCGACTTCCGTACCGTTTAACACCAAATCGTAAGCTTGAGCTCTCGCTGTTTTCAAATCGCCCATATCGTCGGGATGCGGTGCGGTAAACGGGTGGTGCAAAGCTTCCAAACGCTTCTCGTCAGCATTCCATTCAAACATCGGGAAATCTGTCACCCACAGCAGGTTGATTTTATCTTTATCAATTAATCCCAAGTCGTTACCGACGTACAAACGCAATCTATCCAAAATCTTATTGACGGTTGGTGCGTCGGCTGCTGCAAATAACAATAAATGGCCGGCTTTCGCGCCAGTGCGATCGAGCAATTCCTGTTTCTGTTCCTCAGTCAAATTGTCTTTAATCGCGCCGATCGTATCGATTTCGCCATTTTCCCGGACGCGGATGAAAGCCAATCCTTTCGCACCGGCGTCGCTGGCTTCTTTAAACACATCGCCTTTTTTAATTCGCTCGTTAGAAAAAGCATCATTCCCGCCGGGAATTGGCAAAACTTTCACGACTCCGCCCGCAGCAACCGCGCCGGAAAATACTTTAAATCCCGAATCTTTCATCAAATCGGAAACATCGACTAATTCCAAACCGAAGCGAGTATCCGGTTTGTCGCTACCGTAACGATTCATCGCTTCCGCGTAAGTCAAGCGCGGGAAAGGACGCGGCAATTCAATGCCTTTCACAGTTTGGAAAATGTGGCAAACCAAACCTTCATTTAACTCGATGATTTCTTCCACCGACATGAAACTCATTTCCATGTCCAACTGCGTGAATTCCGGTTGTCTGTCGGCGCGCAAATCTTCATCCCGGAAACAGCGGGCAATTTGATAATATCTGTCAAAACCAGACACCATCAACAATTGTTTGAACAACTGCGGCGACTGCGGCAAAGCAAACCATTCCCCAGGATTCACGCGACTGGGAACTAGATAATCTCTCGCACCTTCGGGAGTCGCGCGAGTCAAAATTGGCGTTTCAATTTCCATGAAACCGGCCGCATCTTCGAGATAGCGGCGCATGGCTTTCACAACTTGATGGCGAAGCTGCAAATTGCGACTCATACGATCGCGCCGCAAGTCCAAATAGCGATATTTCAGCCGCAAATCTTCCCGCACGTTTTCCGTTTCCGCCGTCGAAACTTGAAACGGCAATTGTTTGCGCACCGCATTTAATAACTCAATTTCATCGGCGTAAATTTCCACTTCACCGGTGGGCAATTTCGGGTTGAGAGAATCTTCAGGGCGATTGGTTACTCTACCCGTAATTCTCACCACGTATTCACCGCGCAAAGCATTCGCTGCTTGATAGGAATCCGGCGTGCGCTGCGGATCGCTGACGATTTGCACGATACCCGATCGATCGCGCAAATCCACAAAAATTACCCCGCCATGATCGCGGCGGCGATCGACCCATCCGTAAAGGGTGACAGTCTCTGTGATGTGTTCGCTTCGCAATTCGCCGCAGTAGTAAGTTCTCATGGTTGGGGTGATGGACTAAAAATTCAGCTTTTTAATTATGCCGTAAGGAGAAGGAAGAAGGAAGAGTTGACAGTTGACAGTTGACAGTTGACAGCAGGAAGGATGAAGCAGGAAGGAGGAAGAATGTCGATCGGGGCTTTTTGGTAAGTGCGATCGGCTAATCCTTGCTTTGTTGATTTTCAACTATTGGTGTCGTTTTGCGTTTTTCTAACCAATCCTGAACCAATTCGCAGACAACCTGACTCATATTTACGCCTTCGAGGACGCAAGCAGATTTGAACTCTCTTTTTAAATCGAGAGGGATGACAACGTGCATAGTAGTTTCTTTCGCCATGTTTTAAATTTTGGCATAAAAACATGACTGCATTTGTTGCTATTTCCATATTTCCATGTTACCATGAACTCAGCAAAACCAAACCCCCACCGCTTCTGACTCCAATCAAGACACGGCAGGGGTTTGGACTCCCACTTTTAGGAAATTTATCCACATTGAGGAAGTTTCTCCATGATATCAACACCAAAGTCCGTTCCCGAACTACTGCGGGCAGAAATTCCTGACGCGCCCAAGGACAGAAAACCCGTCCGCTTGTTACTGTGCGGCACTCCCAAAGGCGTTAACCGCATCATCGATATCCTCCATGTCTTGGGTTTTGCCGAAATTGTAGAATGGAGCCCGCCTCTGCCATCGCCGATTAGCGGTGAAATTATGCGGATTTTAACTCGCTATTTTGCTGAGTAGAAATTAAGTTCGATCTGAGATCGGGCACCAATCCCAGAAACCGGGTTTTTGGCAAGAATTCTGCATCACAGCGAATATTGTTTGTCAAAAACCCGGTTTCTTGCTGGCTTATTGAGAATGATGCGAGATCTCAGTTAAAACTGAAATCTTGCAGCAATGTCAATTGGAGATTGTTGGCGGGGTTGGGGCGGGTTTTTGAGATTGTCGTTTATTGGCGGGGTTTGTTGAAAAACCCGCCCCTACAGGTTTATTGACATTGGTGCAAGATCTCAGTTAAAACTGACTGAAAATCTGGAAATTCAGCCAGATTCAGTCGGCGACCGACGACTTTCATGCTTGAGAGGGGGAATTAATTCCCTGTCGGACTTTCGGCTTAAGTTAATGCTCGATCGTCCTATAATGAGAATTGTTATCATTCGCAGCAATTTTCCATGCCCGCTACCTCCACGGCTTTACCGCCCTCGATCGACCTGGCTTTCATCGGCGCGGGACCCCACGCGCTGACCGTTGCAGCACATATCTTGAAAAAACGCAATACCCTGCGCGATCGAATTTTCGCCTTCGATCCGAGTGGAGAATGGCTGAGTCAGTGGCGGAAGCAATTTGCAGCCTTGGAAATCGAGCATTTACGATCGCCCGCAGTGCACCATCCCGATCCGAATCCTTTCGAGTTGCGGAGATTTGCTGAAAATCGCCCCCGCGAATTGTTTCCTCCCTACGATTTGCCGGGAAGCCGGCTGTTTGAAGAATTTTGCAAAGATACGATTAACAGATGGGAATTGGGCGATCGAGTTTTCCCGGAAAAAGTAACTGAAATTGAGTTTAAATCCGGGCGTTTTCACCTGTCATTTGCCGGGGGAAATAGTGCGATCGCCCGCAGGGTAATTGTTGCTAAGGGCGGCGGTCAACTGAATTTACCGACTTGGACAAATCAAATCTCAACTCCCTATCCTGCGGAAAAAATCTGTCATTCTTCTAACATAGATTTGCGCAGTTTGCAACTGCCAGGAGAAGAAATATTAATAATTGGAGGTGGCTTAACTAGCGGGCATTTAGCAGTAGGGGCAATTGCTAGAGGCGCGAAAGTTTTGTTAATGACTCGGCGCTATTTTCAAGAGAAATTATTTGATGCCGATCCGGGTTGGTTGGGGCCGAAATATTTGAAAGGATTTGCAGTGGAACCAGATTGGGAAAAGCGGTGGTTGACAATTCAACAAGCTCGCAACGGTGGCTCAATGACGCCTGCAATTATGACACAATTGCGGAGACTTTCTCACAGCAACAAGTTAACATTTCACGATCGATGTGAAGTTGTTGGCGTGCGGTGGGAAGATAATCGATGGACTGTGGATTGCAATAATGGAGAGAAATTAAGGGTCGATCGAATCTGGCTGGCAACTGGAACAAAACCCGATATTAAAGCCGAACCTTTGTTTCAAAAAATGTTAGAAACTCAGCCAGTTGAAATAGTGAAAGGTTTGCCAGTTTTGGACAAACATTTGCGCTGGTCCGGATGCGAATTGTTTGTGACGGGGGCTTTAGCGGCATTGCAAGTCGGGCCGACGGCGCGGAATCTTTCGGGGGCGAGAATGGCGTGCGATCGCATCGTACCGGCGATCGTTAAATCTAGCATTGCCAGATTGGAGATTTGAGAGTTGAGAGTTGAGTTGCGATCGGGACTTTTGATGCCAGCAATTGATGGAAACCTTCGATATTTGTCGCTTTTGCTAAAGTGTTAGATCCCCCTAAATCCCCCTTAAAAAGGGGGACTTCAAGAAATAATTTCCAGTCCCCCCTTAAAAGGGGGACTTCAAGAAATAATTTCCAGTCCCCCTTTTTAAGGGGGACTTCAAGAAATAATTTCCACAAGCAGGGGGCTTAAAAAAGTTCCGGTCCCCCCCTTCTTAAGGGGGGCTAGGGGGGATCTAGATCCAAAAGTCAAACAGCATTTTAACTGATGGCTGATGGCTGATGACAGATGGCTGATGACTGATGACTGATGTCTGATAACTATTGCAATTGTACCGCCGCCCGCTGAATTGGCAATACTTCATCTAAAGTCAATTCGCGATCGGCAGTTAAGTGACTCGAACAACAAATTGTACTGAAATAAATCGGGCGGCCCACAACTTGAGAAAAATGCTGTTCCAATAACAAGCGAGAAGTAATATCGCCCAACAGTTCGGAAATATCCTTGGTTAGCTGTTCGGTATCGTCGCGGTGAGTAATTCTGAACTGGAAAGGCGTTTGTCCGATCGAGCGTTTAATTTCTGCATCGAACTCATCGGTTTTTCCTTCTACAAAAGCCCAAGATTGAGCTGACAAAAAATTCCAAGCTTCTGGAAAAATTTCTTGAATTTTTTCTAGAGGATTACCCGTTTTGTAAACCAAAGTAGCAGTTTTGCAATCCATGAATCCGACCTCGGGTAGTTGTAGTTTATGCGCGCTATTTTAAGTCGCTTACCCTGTTATTATAGCCATCGCTGCGACTTAAATCAATACTGCGGGTCGGGATTAATTCTTGCCATCTATCTTTGGTCTTTGGTTTGTCAATCCTGCTGGAAAACTGCTGTTTTTCTTTTATCTAGCCGATCGTCCGTTTGCACTGGCTTGAACGGGAACTGCTGGTTTTTCGCTTTTCTCTCGTTCTGATAGTGAAACAAAAGGAATGATGCGAGGAGATACAGTCGATCGGGGTGCTTCAAACAAAGGCTTTCCCAAGTGCAGCAAATTTTCAAATACCGGTGCGGGTTCGGGACGGCTGAACAGATATCCCTGCATGATATCGCATTTATTCTGTTCTAAAAAAGCTAATTCTGCTTTGGTTTCTACTCCTTCAGCAATTACCGTCATGTTCAGACTGTGACCGAGCAAAATTACAGCCGTAGTAATCGCAGAGTTTTGAGCGTCTTCGTTAGCATTGCGGACAAAAATTCTGTCAATTTTTAGAGTGTCGAAAGCAAATTGTTTGAGGTATCCTAAGGTAGCGTAACCGGTGCCGAAGTCGTCGATCGCAATTCTAATTCCCAGGGCTTTGAGTTGATTTAAAGTAGCGCCGGCAACCGAAGCATTGTCTACCAAAGCGCTTTCTGTCATCTCTAATTCTAAATTAGCAGGCTCTAAACCGGTGGCTTCTAATATTTGCACAATTCTTTCTGCGATCTTAGGATCTGACAACTGCCTCGCCGACAAATTTACTGAGATTCTAAAAGGGGAAAAGCCTGCGGAAATCCAGCTCGCTGCTTGAGCGCAAGCTGACAGCAGCACCCATTCGCCAATGGGAATAATTAAGCCTGTTTCTTCTGCTAGGGGAATAAAGTCGGCGGGAGAAATAATGCCTCGATCGGGATTTTGCCAGCGCACTAAAGCTTCAGCACCGATAATTTTTCCGTTAGTGATATCGACTTGAGGCTGATAGTAAACTTGAAATTCACCTTGTGCTAAAGCGCGGCGCAGCAGAGCTTCTAGGGCTAATTTTTCTGGAGAAACGACGTTAGCGGTAGCGGAGTCGTTAACTAAGTAATTAAGTCTGGCTTCTGCTTGTTGCAGTGCTTCTGTCAGAGGTTGAGTAATAGTTTGCCGTTTTGAGACACGAGAGGAGATTGCCCCTAGCAATTCTAATTTTGTAAATGGTTTTGTCAAGTAATCATCAGCACCTAATTCCATCCCCCGCCGGAAATCGGCTTTTGCACCTTGGGCCGTGAGGAAAATAAAGGGAATGGTAGCTGCGAGGGAGTTTTGACGGAGGGTACGCAACACTTCATAACCATCTAGTTCCGGCATTTGCACGTCGCACAAAATTAAATCTGGAAGATCCGAGAGAGCTACCTGGACGCCAACTCGACCGTTTTCGGCCGCGATGACGCGGTAGCTGTGGGATTCCAGAAGTTGCTTGATGGTTTCCCGGATTAATTCGTCGTCCTCAATTACCAAAATTTTGAGCATGGCACTTAAATACAAGATGGCTCTATATATACCGGAACTTGACTAACTCTAGCATAGTAAAAGTTAAGGTCTTGATGGTTGGGCCAATTAGCCAATAATCATTAGCCATTTGGCTAATTATTTGGCATCACCTGCACAATTACCTACACAATTAGGAGCCGAGAGGATGCCCAACTCCGAAACAAAAAACAGCGGTCTGCGATACTACACTTTTTTCCTCAACCTGTCAAATACCGATCGATAGAAAAGGGCGATCGATTTGTTAATAGGTAAAAGGGCTCGGGAAGTCGGAATAAGGAAGAAGAAAGAATGCCGATCTTGTCAGCTTTTGGACTCTGCGGAGCTTGGTTCAATTAGATGGGCTTACTTAGCACTCAGTCAGGCAGAAGCAAAAACCCGATTTCTGCGTCGATATCTCCAGGGAACGCCGACAATTGTTCTCAGAAACCGAGTTTTTTTGTGTCAGTTTGTGTAAATTATAGTTATTCGATCGTGAGTTTGGGATATCGCTTAAGCTGGAGTGTTTCTCTGCGTTTCGCAGGGTTCCTAATTTCACGCAACTATAGTTCCTTCGCGTACCAGCCCGAACTAATTAAAAAATTTCTCCCACAATTATGCCCGCCAATATGACAAATCCCACCCCAACATTCTGGCGAAAAATCTGACCGTAAACAAGTTTGGGAAGATCTGTTTTTCGCAGTTGGCTGTACTGCAAAAACCACAAAATTGCTGCCGTACCAATTGCCAGCCAAAAACCGATATGCAAGTGCAGGTTAATCCCCGCTGCTGCTAGCAAAATTACTGTACCGGCAAAGAACAATCCCACGGCGATCGCGGCATAATCTCCAAAAAAGATCGCGCTTGAATTCACGCCCAAACGCAAATCGTCTTCTCGATCGCTCATGGCATAAACGGTATCAAATCCCATCGTCCACAGCACCACAGCGCCCCACAACAGCCAGGTAGCTAATTCTAGATGGTTAACCGCAGCAGTCCAACTAATTAAAACTGCAAAGCCCCAGGCAATTGATAGCACTAATTGCGGCACGGGAAAAAATCTTTTTGCTAGGGGATAGCACACGATTACCGGCACGGCGGCGACGCACAGCCAGAAACTTAAAGGATTGAGATAAAAAGCGAGAATTGCCGCACAAGCAAAGGAAATTAAAGCAACTCCGATTCCCGTTTGTACGGTGAGGGCGCGGGAAGCTAGGGGGCGGGTTTTAGTTCTTTCTACTTGGGGATCGATATTGCGATCCCACAAATCGTTGATGACGCACCCCGCGGCACTTGTAGCTAGTGTGCCCAACACGATTACGCCCACTAGCGGTGCGGGCGGCATTCCGTGCGAGGCTAAAAAGACAGCCCACAGGGCTGGAATCATTAAAATTAGCCGTCCCGCCGGTTTGTCCCATCTCAAAAGCCTCAAGACGGCGAGGAATGCGGATTCGGGAGGGCGATCGAACTGGGTCAGCATTGCAATTTTTGATTTGAGAATTTTAATTTTAGATTTTATCAAAATTTAAGCAAAATCACCTAATCGCGATTGAGCCAATAATTGAGGCAATATTAGACCCGTTCGTGAAATAATAAAAAATATCTGTTAACCCCGATACACTCCAATGGTTAATTCACTTGGTTCTGCGGAGTCAAATCGCTTTATTGCCGCCATTGATATGGGTACTAACTCGTTTCACATGGTGGTGGCGCGGATCGATCCGAAATTGCCCGCGTTTGCGATCGTTGCTAGAGAAAAAGATACGGTTAGGTTGGGCGATTGCGAACCTAAGACAGGATGTTTGAAATTAGAGGTGATGGCAAGGGCGATCGCCACTTTGCGGCGCTTTCAAGGGATTGCTAAAACTTTTAATGCCGAACAAGTTATCGCTGTGGCTACAAGTGCGGTTCGAGAAGCCCCTAACGGTAGGGAATTTCTCAAAAAAGTTGCTGATGAATTAGATTTAAATGTGAGTTTGATTTCCGGCCAGGAAGAGGCGCGGAGAATTTATCTCGGCGTACTTTCGGGAATGGAATTTAACAGTCAGCCTCAGGTGATTATTGATATTGGGGGCGGTTCTACGGAGTTAATTTTGGGCGATGCTTTGGAACCGCGCTGTCTTACCAGTACCAAAATCGGTGCCGTGCGCCTCACGGGAGAATTTGTCAAAACCGATCCGATTAGCAGGGATGAATTTGCTTACTTGCTAGCTTACATTCGGATCGCGTTGGAAAGACCTATCGAGGAATTGCGATCGCACTTTAAGGCTGGCGAATCCCTGCGTTTAATTGGCACTGCCGGGACGATCGAAACTTTGGCTGCCATTAACGCCCGCGAAAAGTTAGGAACGGTGCCGAATCCGCTGAACGGATATCAATTAAGTTTAAAAGATTTGCGCGATTTAGTCAATCGTTTTCGCAAACTTTCTTACTCGGAAAGGCTGGCAATTCCGGGAATGTCGGACAAGCGATCGGAAATTATTTTAGCGGGTGCTTTGATTTTGCAGGAAGCGATGGTGCTGTTGGGAATTGAATCGCTAACTGTGTGCGATCGATCGTTGCGAGAAGGCGTAATAGTTGACTGGATGCTGACTCACGGTTTGATTGAAAATCGCTTGCGCTATCAAAGTTCGATCCGCCAGCGCTGCATCCATCACATGGCTGATAAATATGATGTCAATTTAGAACACAGCGAAAGGATAGCAAGTTTTGCCTTGAATTTGTTCGATCGCACTCAAGGAATTTTGCACAATTGGGGAAATGAAGAACGGGAATTGCTGTGGGCGGCGGCGATTTTGCACAACTGCGGTTTGTACGTCAGCCATTCGGCGCACCACAAGCATTCTTACTATTTAATTCGCAATGGAGAGTTGTTGGGATACACTGAAACTGAGATTGAAGTAATTGCCAATTTAGCGCGCTACCACCGCAAAAATACTCCGAAAAAGAAACACGAAAATTTTACAATTCTGCCCAAAAAGTACCGGGAAGTAGTTAGTAAATTGCATCCTTTACTGAGGTTAGCTGTGGCATTGGACAGGCGGCAAATCGGGGCGATCGCGCGTTTTAAATGCGAGTACCGCCCGGAGTTTCGCGAGTTTCGCTTGCACCTAGAACCGCTCCATCCGGGTGATGATTGCGCTTTGGAACTGTGGAGTTTGGATTATAAAAAGGCAGCTTTTGAGATGGAGTACAATCTCAAATTGGTGGCAACTTTGGAACCTACTCTGGTGGCTGTTTAAGCGATTTGCGCTGGGTAAAGGCAGATTTTTGAAGCGATTGTTGCAAGATAGATATTATATAGCAGTTGACAGTTGACAGTTGACAGTTGACAGTTACGATCCGCGAATCAAACCGTCGATCCGTCGCCGAGATAAGGACTTTATTCCTGAGTTCCTGAATGTCTTAAGCACCTTGGCAATTGCTATACCAAATCCGGGTACTATCTCCCCGTTATTCTTACAGTCCGCGCGGGCGGACTTTGTTTGTATAGACGGGGGTGAAAATCGAATGTTCGACCTCAAACTCGGATAACGAGCTTAGCATAGTGGAATTCTGTTGATTCAATTAGGTTCTTAAAAATTCGATCGAGGTGTGGCGATCGTTTTTAAAATCCAGAACCGGGCTGTTTGAGAAACTCTGCTTCTTCGAGAGTTGTTTCGCGCCCTAGAATCTGGTTTCTGTGGGGAAATCTGCCAAAACGAGCGATGACTTCTAAATGCCGCTTCGCGTAGTCAATTACCATTTGGCTGTCAGAATCGCTGCCGAGTTGGCTGAATAATTCGACGGATTTTTGCTGGTGAGCTAAGTTTTCACTGTGTTCAAATGGCAGGTAAATAAACCAGCGCTGGACGG
This sequence comes from Richelia sp. CSU_2_1, assembly GCA_012034575.1. Lineage (GTDB taxonomy): Bacteria > Cyanobacteriota > Cyanobacteriia > Cyanobacteriales > Microcoleaceae > Microcoleus. The sequence goes on from JAAUPF010000035.1 coordinate 38,054, forward strand.
GCAATAATTCGCGATCGAACTGATTTTTCACAGCTTTTTCTGCTGCAATTAAAGCTCGATCGTCCGCAGCAAAAGCTTGAGGAGTTCCGCGAAACATATTGCGCGAAAATTGATCTAGTATTATAATTAATGCTAGGCATTCCTGGGCGGAATCTTGCCAAGCATCGAGTTGACCGGAGACTGCTAACTCGTATTGCGAGAGAAAGCGCGATCGAACTTCTGAGTCAAAATCTAAATTTTTTTCAAACCATTTTTTTTGAGACTTGCCAAACTCAGGAGAGTCAGCTTTGTCAAACCAAAAATCTAAAATTTCTCGTGCTGGCACTGTAGTTTCCGGTCGATCGTTCATTGCTAATTAAATATTTAAGTAAAAACAACGAATTTTCATAAGAGCGATCGAAGTATTGATTAAAATGCTCCTACTTGAAATATAGCAATCCTAAATCATTTGTGAAGTTCTTACTCCCTCGCCTTAGTAAGGAGAGGGTTGGGGTGGGGTAAAAAATTTACGACTCCTGCAAGGATTGCTATATATTAATTGAAATATATTATTTTCAGCAATTTTGAGTGTTTGCAGTTGCGCAAAGGGCGGGTCAGATGGCAACTGCAAGCAATATTTAAGGCTACGAAGAAGCAAAGATCCTGTCCCAAGTTTCCCGCCCCACAACTCCGTCCGCACGGAGGTTTGCTTGTCGCTGAAATTCCTTCACGGCCTTTTGAGTTGTCGGCCCGAATACGCCGTCAGCTACAAAAGGTTTCGGACAGAAACCCCGAGCGATTAGCACTTTTTGCAGTCTCTTGACATCTTCACCCCTCGAACCGTGTTTTAAAATTCTTCTATGGGGTTTGTGGGGTTTCCTTTCAGGTTCGTGGCAATTATCGTGTGGCTCGCAAATTGCATCACCCGAGGCAAAATTTGCTCCGCCGCCGATGCCAGTCAAAATTAATAGGAATAGAATTGCTAGTAAAGTAGAAAAAGTCTGTTTTCCGACCATAATCTCCCTGTTAATTTTCTCAAGCGTATTTTCTAGGTTTGACAATCGTCTTTGAGGGTAAGAAACCAGTTTTTCGGGAGGGAGCGGGGGGCAACCAATCTCGATCGACCGGGTTTCTGGCAACAACCACGGGATATTTTACAATACAAGGGGTTTTACTGCAAAATCTCCGATCGTGCAAGTAAAATTTTGCCGTTCTCGGTCAGTAGCAAAAGCAACAATTACTTCACAAGCAACGGCAACAGTCAGCATTACCAAGTTTCTTGCTAGGGGGTAATCGCAAACGTCATCATTTGCAGGCGTTGGAACCCGATAGTGTTCGTTCCAAATTACCTCGGAGTAATCGGCAGCTAATCCGACATGGAGGCAGGGAACTGCAGCGGCGGCACAACAATCTTTGACAGCTTGTCGCGCCGCACTGTTATCAAAAGTATCGATGACAGCGGCGCTGTTGGCAAGTAGTTTATCGGCATTTGCCGGTATCAATTCTTTTGAGTGCCCGTCTACCTTGACTCCTAGGGCCCGGTAAAGATTGTTAGCGAGAATTTTGGCTTTGAATGCGCCGACATCCGATCGATAGTAAGGTTGAGTGGAAAGGTTGCGTTCTTCGATGCGATCGCGATCGATTACTTTTAACTGGCAAAAGCCCGATCGAGCTAAACTTTCTGTAATATTCGCACCCAAAGCGCCGGCACCGCAAACTGTTACCGGAAAGTTTTTTAACACCGACATCACTTGAGGATTTCTGTACAGTTGTTCGTGAAAAAATATGCTCATTTTAGTTGATAGTTGATAGTAGGGGCGAAGCGTAGCGGAGGGGGTGCCAAGAGAGCCCGCCCTAAGCGAGTTAACAGTTGAGAGTTAACAGTTGAGAGTTACAGCAGATTGCACCCTTTATGAAGTACACCCGCCTATCGAACAATCCTCACAAGGACACGGCAGTGCCGTGTCCCTACTCGCGATCTCTGTGTACCTCACTTATATGAAAAGTGCTGTAACAGTTGTCAATTGTCAATTGTCCATTAGCAATTACCAATTACCAATTACCAATTACCAATTACCAATTACCTATCTTCAACTACTCCAACTAATGATTGCAAGTCAAAATTTCTGTCAAAGCCGCTGAGACAAATGCCAGCACCGATAACAGTTAAGTCGCTTTTAGCAATAGCAGAACTGTGATGTTCTCCCGCGCTGCTAGTCCATTCCACCAGCCAATAATCAGCGCGATCGCGAAATTCTCGCAACTCGCCACCGCCCATTTTTAGCGCCGCCTGCAAGCGCTTTTCATCTCGCATTTTCGGATCGAAATCTGGAATATTTCGGCACACCAATTCGTAAGTCGATCGCATTTCCGGCGTCATGCCTTTAAAACGAACTGATTCTGGCAAAATTAACTTTTTCAAAGCAGTTTTCAACTCCTCAGCAGGCAGCGGATCGGCGCGCCTGTCAATTTCTTCAAACCACCAAGCATAACCGTCCCATCTAGCAACTATCTGCTCGAATTGCGAACCTTCAGTTACTAAATGAACGGGTACGGGTTTAGCACTTCCAGTGCGCTGTTTGGCATCCGATTCGTTAACCGGATAAGCCAGCCAAGTTTGCCCTTTCAGCGGGAAAGCTAACAGCAAGCGCACGGGGATTAGCAGTTGCAAATATTCTGTTAGTTGCGGCAAACTCGGCTCCTCAATTACCGCAGCAATTTTGTCATTTACAGGCTGAAAAATTGCCCATCCTTCAAACTTGCGCGGCTGCGGTTGAAAAGTATAGATCATTGAGCTAATCCTTGTCCGCACCTTTCCCCCCCGGACGCAGGGAGCCAGGAATTGGGTATCGAGTAGCTGCCCTTCTCTAACTGCGAGTTGACTGAGGATTTTGCGGATATCTGCCACGGTATTTACCTCCGTAATCTTACTTAATTGTTAGCAAAAATACGTAGAATTTACAGGCAGTCGCTGCGACGAAAATTATTGTTGACAGGCATATAGGTACTGATTTAATATTAATGAGGTATCTAAAGTTTACTCTGTAGAGACATCAAATAAATATGTTGGGCAAGCTTGTTTCCAGGTTGGTTGTAGTAACAGTTTTAACACTTCCCGTAGTTGGATCGTCCCAAATAGCTCGAGCTCAGGACGCCTACGGAGCAACTGCTTATTCTCCTTCTACTGACGCCACAGGTATTAGTTGGGATCACCCTTCAGAGAGGGCGGCACTAAATGCAGCAATAGCTGCCTGCAACCAAGAAAGCGGAGGTGCTAACGATTGCGAAGCACTGACATCAAATACTAATAATTGCGGGGCGATAGCGGTAGGTAAAGGAGGCGCTGGTGCTGGCTGGGGCGACGATAAATCAGCGGCAGAAGCTCAAGCACTTGCCGGTTGCAGCGAACTAGATGGCGGCAACTGCAAAATTCAGCTTTCAGCGTGCAATTAGTTATTGCAAGTTCATCGGAAATAAAACGGAATCGATCGAATTTTACGAGTTGAATGCACAAACGTTAAGGTGCGCCCGTAAGCACCCTACATCAGCTTATTTAGCATCAGCATTAAGGTGCGCCCATAAGCACCCTACAGAGTGGATGCGTTCAGAATTTTTATTGTTAAATAAAACTCTCAAAAAAACTCGATCGAGCTTGTTTTGAGAGTTTTATTTATTAAAAATACTCCCGGTATTTTATAGATGCAGGTACGCCAACTACATCCGGCAATCAAGCCTGTGAATCTCCGATTTCCGAAGGAACGGGATCGGGTGGGAGCAAACTTTCCAATCTATCTTTAGACCAGTATTCTGTAGGATAGGCAACTGCAATAATATCCGAGAGCCTGATCAGCCACGTAACTTGTCCGTAAGCATCGCTATTTTCTCCGTGTTCGTTAGGAGGAACTATCACCAAAATTTCTGCGAACTCCCCATGTAAATTAATCGGGATGCCGCCCAAACTGCTATTATTTGTTTTAATCCAAACTTTACTGCCTCGATCGAGAGCTTCTTGCAGCCGCTGGAAGAGCAAGCTGGGTTTTTTGACCTGGGACTTTTTGGCTTTCGACTTTTTTCCCATAGTTTTAAGAAGTTAAAGTAGTTGTACGGTAAGCGGTACGGTGAGTCGAGATGGGGCGCGATCGCAGCTTGGTAGGGAATTTGGTATCGAAACGCACTCAAGCAGCGGACACAAGCACAAAAGGCGATCGCCCGGTCGGCACCTTACCACTCTAGTCTATAAGAAATTGCGGCACTGCGATCGTCATAACAATTTAGTCATAACAATTTAACAGCCAAATCGGTAAATGAGCCGCGATCGAGTTACCGATTAGCATTCCCCGCATTTATACTGTATCCGAATGCAGTACAATCTGCGAAATCTTTACCAACACTTTAAAGAAAACAATGGACTGGCGAAATCTCCTTCATCCAAACCAGAAAAAATCAACAGCTCGATCGACCGCTTCAGAAACTCAATTGTCTGTAGAATTTTTACTGGGGCTTTTTGCGGCGGGATGGACGCAACAACAGGTGTTAGAGAAATATCCCGCACTCACAGCAGAAAAGTTACGCGCTGCTTTAGCTGCTGCAGATCCGCAATTAGTGTCTGCTATTGCCAGTCCAGAATTATTAGAAATTTTAGCAGCAGGAAGCAGGAATGAGGAAGAAAATTGCTCTAGTTCATACAATAAGAATAAGTAAGGTGCGCAATGCGCACCCTACGATTTACTACGATTTAACTAGCGATCGCTAATTTATTTTTAGTATGATTCTATTCATCAAGCTCGATTTTTTTGCAAATTTCATCGACTGTCTGGGGTTGAACAACTTTAGCCTTAGCTCTTTTTAATGCTGTTAATAAACGACTTGAATTAATCGGCGATCGTAGCAAATAAAGCTTTTCTAACAAACTTTCTAATTCGGTTTCCGAAATCAAAATTGCATTTTGACCCTGAGGTCGAGTAATAACTATTACCTCCCCATTTTCCACAGCGCGATCGCAGAGGCGTTCTAAATTTGTTCTAGCTTCAGTGTATGTAATCTTAGCTGACATAAAATTATAATCTCACTAAAAGATCGGGTGAAGAAATTGCCTGAAGTTATACACGCTCAGTCTTGCATTCAACACCCATCTGACAACCCCTGAATTATGTTTTTAATCTGATATTCCCTGTTAGAAAAAATAGAGCGAGCATTGCCCGCCAGCTTAACTGACGGGCTTTACTCTATGCTATCACTAAATTATCACTTGTCATCCCTCACTGGCAGCGCTGTGTCCATAATTTCCATCAACAACTCCAGTCGGGAAGGACGGCTTAACATCGGCACCAAATTCGGCAGCGAGTAGTAATCTCCGCTAAAAGCAAAGGTTTCTACACTTACTTGTTTCTGCTTCAATTGATTCTCCACGTAAGTACACCAAGAACCAACTCGCACGATGATAACATCAGGAATTACGTTCAAACGGCGGCAGTAATTCTGATAAGCATCGGCAAAATAAGGTGCAGAGTTTTCACCTTCATCTGTGACAATGATAAATTGTTCGACAATTTGCTGTTTCTTGCGCATTGCTTCCACTGCACAACCGCAGCTAGTACCGCCGTTGGCTTTGATGTGTTTGAAAGCGCGTTCCCAGTCTGTCAATTCTTTGCCATTTGCCTCTATTGGATAAGGCATCGTGTCAAAAGCATAGACAAACAAATCGGCGTCGGAAACACCCGAAATTAATGCAGCAAGCCGCTTTCCAACTTCGATCGCGCTGTCCATACTACCAGATTTGTCAACTAACAAACCAGTCGCTTTGGCAATTTTGCCGCGCTTTTTCACCTGTTCGTTAGTAACAGCTTCTAGCTTTTTCGCTGTCTCGGCATCGAATTGAGCAACATCCGCAGCAACAGTTGCTTTGTAAGCAGAAACGCGATTGCTTTTTGCCGCTTCATCCAATTTGGCATCAATCAACTTTTTGACTTCAGGATTATCCATTGCGCCGCGAGATTGAATCGACTTCAAATTGTTGATAACTTCCTGCGGCGACATCGAATTAATTAGCGCTACTAAAACTGTTGGTGTTAGTTGTTTGATTGCACCAACTGCGATCGTGTAAGGCAGCTTGTATTCAACAATTAAATTCGCTTGTTCCGCTGGCGTTGCTGATGCAGCTAGCTGCTTCAAAACAAACGCTAAAGAATCTTCCGGCGGAGTGTCTTTAAACAGGATAGCATTAGCTCGATCGCTCGGCTTAACGTGCAATGTTGCGTACAAATGCTTCATTGCTTTGCGGCTGCGGAGGGCGGCGCGATCGAAAAATTGCAGATTCTTTTCCCGCGATTTCAGATAGCGAGTCACGGCGGTGCGCGCACTGCGGGGTACTTTATTTTTGTGCTGTTTCATGAAGTCTACAACCCGCGAAACTTCATAGGGCGGAAACTGTTGCAGCATCATAAAACCCGCATCTCGGTGTTCGCTTAGCGGCGAAGTTAGCAAATTACCGACAAACACTTCTTTATGGTCGCGCACGTCGCCGTGATTCTGATACCATACGGCTAAATGACCGTAAAAAATTGGGTCTAGTTCGACAATTAATTTGTGAATTTCTGCCACCTTTTCTAATTTGCGGTGAGGAGTGGTAAGCAGGCTGTTGAGCATTTCCAAACGCAAATCGCGTTCTGCTGTATTTGTATTCATTGGTGCTACCCCATCGATTTTCGATTTTGGATTTTGGATTTAGATTGTGGGGAATATCCCAAAATCAGTGGGTGGCAGTTGTTGCACGCTTGGCAATGAATTTAGGAGTCACCGCGCAAGTTTGCAAAGCTTTTTTTTATAACCTTAACTGGGTTGGTATGTAAGCTTTACGGATTGGGGCGCGGCAACAACTGCTTAAATAGTTGAGAGTTGATAGTCGATAGTTGATAGTTGACAGCGTTGTTTCTTAATATTTGACTGCTGTTGTGATTACTTCGCTTCGTTTGTCAGCTTTAAGGTGCGCAGTGCGCACCCTACAAGTAGAGTAGGCTGTAAGGTGCGCACTGCGCACCCTACAAGTTAAGAATTTGTCGATCGAACTCGATCGCCATCTCGCATTTGCCACAGCAATTTCTGAGCTTCCCAGGCCTTATCTAGCAGTTGCAAGCTGTCATTAATATCCAGAGAATAGCTGTCAGCAAGGGATGTCTTGACGAAATCAGTCAACTGTTCTTCCAAGTTGTTGCTATCTGATAAATTCTGGGAAATAAACTTTAAAACAAGGGTAGTTTGCATACTTGAACCTCTGTTATTCTCAATTAACCGTAGGGACGCGGCACTGCCTTTTGTCCTGTTAACTTAACCTCAAACCACGTCACAGATTGCTGTTTAAGCGTTAGATTTCGATCCCCCCTAGCCCCCCTTAAAAAGGGGGGGACCGGAAGTGTTCTTAAAGTCCCC
>JAAUPF010000225.1 GCA_012034575.1 Richelia sp. CSU_2_1
CGACATTGGGTCATAGTAAAAAGTTAAAATTAAACTTTAAAAGTTTTAATTTTAATTGCTGGAACATAGGAGAGGGGAGAGTGGGAGAAGGGGGAGAGTGGGGAGGGGGAGCGGGCAATAGAAATCAAAGATGGGAAGAGAGTAAAAATTTCTACATCTTCCTTCTTCCTTCCTCCGTCTTCCTTCCTCCGTCTTCCTTCTTCCTTCTTCCTTCTTCCTTCTTCCTTCAGCTTGTCAGTCTTGACGCGGACAGCGCTGTTCCAAACAAGCCTGTAGCATTTTACGATCGAATAGAACCGGCAGAAAATGAATGCTGTTAATTTCTTTGAAGTAAAACAAAATTGGCACTGCGGGCCAAAAAATCCGCCAATTCTGCCATTCTTGATAGGGAAAGCGGCGGATTAAGTTTGCGATCGATAAATGTCCAAAGCTGTGTCGGTGAATTGCAGCCGGATAGTGGCGGCTTGATACATCAGAAACAAGCCGAACAGCGAAATTGGTACACTCGCCCACTTTTGCACCAGCAGCAGCGGCACGGCACTAGCTACCAATACCAGAGGAATCGCGTAACTTGGGGCAAGTTCGATCGTATTTGTGGGTGCAGTTGAAGAGGCTGTTGTATTCACAGTTGATAGTTGATAGTTGACAGTTGACAGCGGATGGGGCTAGATCCCTCGTTTTTGGCTGAGTCTCGATCCCCCTAAATCCCCCTTAACAAGGGGGACTTTGAGTGCTTCCAGTCCCTGCTTTTAGCTGAGTTTCGATCCCCCTAAATCCCCCCTTAACAAGGGGGACTTTGAGTGCTTCCGGTTTCTGCTTGTTTCCGGTCCCCCCCTTCTTAAGGGGAGCCAGTGCGTTGCGGAGGTTCCCTCCGTTGTAGCAACTGGCGTGGGCTAGGGGGGATCTAGATCTAGATATATTTTACCGTTCCCCAGCTTACAGATTTTGGAGTACGCTGCTGCCCGTTCCCTGAAACATCAGCCAAGTCAGAAAAAAGTTAAAGATAAAAATAGCTAGCAAAGCCGTCACCACTGCTGTTGTAGTCGATTGACCGACGCCTTTTGCCCCGCCGGTGGTAGTCAGGCCCCAGCTAGTGCCGATCGTAGCAATTAAAGCACCGAAGACAAAAGCCTTAATTGCGGCGCTGCAAATATCCCACAGACTCAGGAAATTGCGGACAGATTCTAAAAACACGGTTTGAGAGACGCCGTACATCACCGTAGCAATCAGCAATCCGCCGGCGATGCCCGTAACCAGGGATAGTATGGTGAGAATCGGCAGCATCAGACAGCAGGCTATCACGCGGGGAATCACCAAATAGTCGATCGGATCGGTCCTCAACATTAACAAAGCATCAATCTGTTCCGTTACCTGCATCGTCCCGATTTCCGCAGCAAAAGCTGAACCCACCCGTCCCGCCACGATTACCGCCGTCAAAACCGGGCCGAGTTCGCGAGTCAGGGACAAAGCCAAAACACCGCCGACGACATTCCCCGCGCCGAGGGTGATAAACTCCCTAGCTACCTGAACCGTAAATACCATGCCCACAAAACCCGCAGTCAGCAAAGCAATCAGCAGGGATTCCGGGCCGACGGCTGCCATTTGATCTAGGGTGTTGCGGCGGTGAATTTTGCGCGTAAACAAATGCAACATTACTTGGCCGCCCAATAATATTGCTGCCAACAAGCGCTGACTCCACAAACTTAAGCTAGATGGTGTAGTGGTACTCAAGGATATTGCTTTAGGGTAACTGCATAAAATGACATTTATCTACAAATCTTAAACAAGATTTTTAAAATAACATTTAAGATTTTTGACGGATTCGATCGCGCGGGGCGATCGCTGCCTATCGTAGAAAAAGACAAGTCTTGCAGACTTGCACGACCTTCGGCAGTTTAGCTGAATTTATCGACATTTTATGAGCATTTTTCCCAATTTTCTGCGCTCTGTACTGCTGGCGAGCCTGTTGAGCTTTGTTGCTCCCTTATTGTTAATCGGTGCGGGATTGACTGGCTGTTCCCTGATCGGCTTTTTGCCGGTTTTCCAAGGCATCGGTCATTCTGGAGAATACCAGATTTTGCAGTTCTTAGCTACTTTCGGCAGTGGCTGTCCCCTCCGGGGATTTTTAGTTATCGGCACGACTTTTGCTTTGGTGGGTGCTTTGTTTGATACCTACGCTTATTGTCATTCCTCGCGGTGGAGTTGACGGTGATTCGAGTGCTGCTTTGAGATTTTAGATTGCCGATTGTCTGTGGCATCTAAAGTCTCAAATTGTCTTAACCCGCTGCGATCTAACCCCCGCATCGATAGGGTTTAACGGTACAGATCGCCTTTGTTCGGTAATGCGATCGCTCTAATTGCAGAGAACCGAATCCCCAAGTTTCTGGATATTGAATAGATTAGATACAGGTTGAACGAGCGATACTCAACCTCATTAAATTCAAGAGAATCGAGGTATTAGTTATGGCACTTATTCGTTGGGAACCTTTGCGGGAAATGGACACCTTACAGCGGGAAATGAATCGGTTGTTTGACAGCTTGACACCTGCGACCGATCGGGCTTCAAATGGTGTGGCTTTCGTACCGGCCGCCGAGATGGAAGAAACTGGTGATGCCATCCACCTGAAGTTAGAAATTCCGGGAATGGAAGCTAAGGATTTGGACGTACAAGTAACGGCTGAAGCTGTGGCAATTAGCGGCGAACGCCGATCGGAAATGAAGACTGAAGAAAAAGGCATGACTCGTTCTGAGTTCCGCTACGGTTCGTTCCGCCGGGTGATTCCGCTACCGGCCCGCGTTCAAAATGACAGCGTGCAAGCTGATTACAAAAATGGTGTTTTGCACTTGAATTTGCCTAAGGCTGAAGCGGAAAAGAAGCGCGTGGTGAAAGTGCAAATCGGCGAGTAATTAATTGTTTTGCAGTTTAGTTAGTTAGTTCCTAGGGGGCGCACTGCGCCCCCTATTTGTTGTTGCGATCGAACTCTAAATTTAATTGCCGGACACGGCAGTGCCGTTTCCCTACCGATGGGACGATCGAGATCGCTTGTAGGGACACAACACTGTTGTGTCCTTTGACTGCTGGTTTTGACGATCGATCTTGCGATCGATTAAGGTCGATCGAACACAACCATAGAAATTGTCTCCTGGTATATGTGGGGGCCATCAGCCAGCAGCGAACTTTCCTAGGGCTAGCGCTGGCTTTTGACTTGTCAACAATTATAGCATAAATAAAGCACGTATAAAAGCTATATGTGAGTCAATAGACATTACGGTCTAGATACAGCACAATAGCGATCGGCGGAAACTAAAAAATACTGAATATCCGATGACTAAACGCTTAGCGACTTATTTAGCTGATGGAATCTATAACATCCTGGAAGACTGGGCGGATGAGGAGAACCGTTCGATTAGCAGTTTGGCAGCATTCATTTTAGAACAGGCTGCTAGGGAACGCCAAAAGGAAATAAAACAACAATCCCCGCCTTCGGATGAAAAGCAGAGGAAAAGTTGAATGAAGTGCAGGCTTTGCAAAAAATGAAATTTATCGGACGAATCAAGATTTCGTAGAGTTTGCTGCCTGTTACGGTAAAGTTAGGGTCGCCAGTATTTTGCAGTTGTTCGCGGTATTGAGTGAGGAGTTTGTCGAATTCTTTGGGATCGATCGAAACTTTTTTAACACTTAAACTGTCTTTTGTCAAGACAAATAGGGCGATATTAGCTTGTAAAAAATTTTGTCTATTTTCTCGCTGTAAACCACTCCGTATATCTAGGGTAATCTTGACGAATTTCTCCCAGTTTTAAATAGCTTGAGTCGGTTAATTCATATCTTGGTACACAAAACCAATATTATTCAAAGTAGTAGCTTCCCCAAAGAGATCTGCGACTTCTCGACGAATTGATAAAGCTTCCATTAAGTATTTCAAAGCTTCTTGTGGTTGAGAAAGACTAAAGTAATTTCGCTCCCTGGCGGTAAAAATACATCGATCGCCCCCAAAGGCTATATTATGAGCGATCGCTCCGACACGCTATTTAAAATATCGGGAATTTCACAATTTGAGATTTGCAATTTGCTATTTAATACCATTCTTGTATCAAAGTGTCCGCCCTATTTTAATCAAAAATTCCGCCCTTTTCTATCAACTCAGTTTTGAATCCTTCCGAAATACCCAAACAACCTGCAAAATTAACATTTTCCACCGTTGCACCTTTCAGATCCGCACGGCTTAAATCAGCACCATTTAAATTCGCTCCCCTCAAATTCACCCCGCTCAAATCGGCATTTTTTAGATCGGCATTTGTCAAATCTGCACCTACTAAAACAGCATTTGGCAAATAAGCACTGCTCAAATTTGCACCGCTCAAGTTTGCACCTGTCAAATTCGCCCGCGGCAGTTTTGTCCGCAAATCGGCTCCGCTCAAATTTGCCTTACTAAGTTCGGCATCCCGCAAATTAGCATTGCACAAAGTAGCTTTTACTAAATTAGCATTGCTCAACAAAGCACCGCTGAGATCCGCTAGTGTCAGATCCACGCTGCTGAGGTTGGCATCCCGCAAATCCGCACCGCTCAAATCGACGTAGTGCAAGTCAAAAATGCTTAAATCTGCTCCAGCAAAATCTTCGAGAGGATTCAGGTAAACTGTTTCTGCAAGTTGTAAGAAATCGCTATTTTTATTATTTAAAAATAGTTCCAACAATAGCGATAACTGCTGCTGTCGGTATTCATTAGCTTTCTCGTAATTTGCTAAATATTTGTAGGCTAATTTCAAACTTTTTAAAGCTTTGCGTTCGATCCGATCTTCCTTATTTTCCCGCGCCATCGCCAACTGTTGTTCGTAACATTCGATCGCCGCTAAAGAATCTCCTTTAGCATCGAAAGCAAATGCTAGATTCCCCAAAGCTTCTGTTTCCCCGCGACTGTCATTTTGTTCCCGCGCGATCGCCAAACGCTGCTGCTGGTATTCAATAGCGCCAGCAAAATCCTCCAAAGCGCAGCAAGCGTTACCCAGATTTCCCAAAGCATTGGCTTCTCCCCGACGATCGCCCATTTCGATCGCCAGCGTCAAATGCTGTTGGTAGCACTCGATCGCCTTAGCATAATCTCCCAGAGCTTCGTAAGCAACACCCATATTTCCCAGCGCTGCACCCGATCGCCTCTTGTCGCCCGTTTCTTGATAAAGTAGCAATGCCTGTTGCCAAGACTCCAGCGCCATCTCGAATTGGTGCGCTTGATATTGTACGATTCCCTGTTTGATTAACCCGTTAGCTTGTTCGCTCATAAATTATTGAATTATAACTGTTTTTTGTCCTTTTAAGTAGATCGAAGTTCTGGACTTTGCCTGCCTGAATAGATGATAAATAGTAGGTCGTAAAACCTAACACCTAACACCTTAGCAGTAATTGAGGAAACACGATATCAGTTGCCAGTAACACCTGTTGAGCAGTGCTTCGATCGTGCGCTACACTCAGATGTTGCGTCGATCGCAGTTACACACCTACCAAGGGCGGAGAAAAACACATTGGGAATAGAATTACGCAGCTACGTATTTCTGGACAACTTACAGCCGCAGCACGCAGCATACATCGGCACCGTCGCTGCCGGATTCTTGCCCCTGCCGGGGGATGCGTCGCTGTGGATAGAAATCTCGCCCGGTATCGAAATTAACCGAATTACCGATGTCGCCCTCAAATCTGCCTCGGTGAGGCCCGGAGTGCAGGTAGTGGAACGCTTGTACGGCCTTTTGGAAGTTCATGCAGGCCAGCAGGGGGAGACGCGGGCGGCGGGCAAAGCAATTTTAGAATTCATTGGAGTTCGCAGAGAGGAATGTATCAAGCCGCGGGTGATTTCCAGTCAAATTATTCGCAACATCGACCCCCACCAAACTCAGTTAATTAACCGCACCAGGCGCGGGCAGTTGCTACTAGCAGGACAAACGCTTTATGTATTAGAAGTAGAGCCGGCAGCTTACGCAGCACTGGCAGCAAATGAAGCAGAAAAAGGAGCCTCTATTAATATCCTAGAAGTTCAAGCTGTAGGCAGTTTTGGGCGACTTTACCTCGGCGGTGCCGAACGGGATATTATAGCAGGTTCCCAGGCGGCGATCGTCGCGGTAGAAAGCGTGTCCGGCCGCGAAAATCCCGCTATTATCGGGCGCAAGGAATAGGGGTTTAAGGAGAATAATTTATGGCAAATACAGAGCATTTGGCGCTGCTCAAGAAAGGTGCAGTTGCTTGGATTGAATGGAGAAATCGCCATCAAGATATCGAACCAGATCTCAGCGAGATCGATCTCGCTGAAGGCAATTTTAGAGGAGCGAATTTAGAGCGATCGAACCTGTTTAAAACAGATCTGTTCGGTGCTAAATTAATTGCTGCCAATCTGGCAGAAGCTAACCTCAGTCTGGCAAATATGGCGGCTACCCAACTACTGGAAACTAATTTAATTAAAGCTAATTTAACGGGAACTAACCTCCGGGAATCAGACCTCAGAGGAGCAGATTTGAGCGGTGCTAATTTAATTGGAGCGGACATGAGTGCTGCCAACCTCCAACAGGCAGATTTCGGAGATGCTAGCTTAATCGGTGCGGTGCTGTTTAGAGCGAATGCGATCGAGACAAATTTCAATTGCGCTAATCTTAGCCAAGCTAATCTCGTTCAAGCGGAGCTGATTGAGGCACATTGTTATCAAGGAAATTTTTCTAAAGCTAATCTTGGGGAAGCTCATTTGAATGGAGCTTATCTTTTTAGAGCTAACCTGAGTTTTACAGATTCGATCGGCGCTGATTTTCGGTGGGCCAATCTCGGTAAAGCTGACTTGAGGGGAGCGAATTTGACGCGGGCGAATTTAAGAGGAGCTAACTTGACGGGAGCTAACCTCAGTGGCGCTATTTTAAAAGGAGCGATCGCGCCTGATGGCAGCATTTTTTCAGGATAAGTTGACAGTTGAGAGCGGATTGGGACAAGTATGAGTCGATCGATTGAGAGTTGATAGTTGGCAAGGGATAGATGGTAAGTGGTAGGTAGTAAGTGGTAGGTAGTAAGTGCCAGGGAATGGACTCCAACCTAACACCTAACACCTAACACCTAACACCTAATACCAATTTTTTATGAGGCTGCATAGAATTCGATCCCCCCTAGCCCACGCCAGTTGCTACAACGGAGGGAACCTCCGCAACGCACTGGCTCCCCTTAGGTCGGGGGGGACCGGAATTGCTCTTGAAGTCCCCCTTTTTAAGGGGGATTTAGGGGGATCGAGATCTGTGCAACTTCACATTAAATTGGTATAACACCTAACACCTAACAATTAATTTCCACCTGCAGGCGATACATTGTACAATCCTCTCACCGGTCCGGGTGCTTGCGGCTCTTGCGGCCTCGGTACAAAGGGTTCTACAACTCCGTTAGGTCCTGGGAAACAGCCGCTGGGTTGAGGTGCGAGTTGGCAAGCTGGAGGCAGTGCCATTACTGAAGCATCGAAGGGATTGATGGCATCCGGCACGCGGAGAAGCGGATCGCTGGAAACTTGTCGCTGCATAATTTGTCGGTAGAGGCCGTTGACGCGACTGGCGTCCCGCTCGATTTCTTTTTCAGGAAAGGCAACTACGCCACTGGGAGAACCGATACCTAAGTAGTCGCCCAAGTAGCCTTGCAAGCTGACATTGTGGTAAAAGTCTCCAGAAGCCTCAAAGAATTGTCGGTTGAAACTGTCGGCAATGGGGTGCAATCGGACGGGTTCTGCTTGTGCCGCTTTGGCGGATGCTAGTGCGACAGAGGCGATCGCAATTACTAAGACACCGCTGAGATTTTTGAACTTTTGACTCACGATATTTAAGCTTCCTTACTAATTCCGATTCCAATATAGACTGATTATCGGCGGATTATTAATGTTTTGTACGTGGAGATTTCTATGAATGCTGTAGATTTAAATGTGTTGCGCGATCGACTTTTGGATTTGCTGTGCGAGTTTGCCTATCGTGAGGGAGATTTTGTGCTGTCTTCAGGACAAAAAAGTGCTTATTACATTAACTGCAAACCAGTAACGCTGCATCCTGAAGGTGCTTTAGCGACAGGACGTTTGCTGTTTTCCCTGCTCTCGCCCGATGTGGAAGCCGTTGCGGGTTTGACTTTGGGTGCTGACCCAATTGTAACGGCGGTGAGCGTGGTTTCGGCTCTCGAAGGTCGGGGAATTCCGGGGCTGATTGTCAGAAAGGAGGCAAAGGGACACGGGACGATGGCGTATATTGAGGGGCCAACGCTGACCCAGGGGTCGAAGGTGGCGGTTTTGGAGGATGTAGTGACGACGGGTAAGTCGGCGATGCTAGCGGTGGAACGATTGCGGGGCGCGGGTTATCAGGTCGATCGAGTGTTATCTTTGATTGACAGAGAGCAAGGTGGGGCAGAGTTTTATCGCTCTGTTGGATTGAATTTTGAAGCGGTTTTTACGATCGCGGATCTTCAGAAATGGATGGTTAGTAAACAGTTGACAGTTAACTGAAGTTCCCCCCGTAAATGGGATGTTCAAATCTCGCAAACCCTTGCACTATTAGGAACGGTCGGCTTTTGATTCCCCGAGCGCGCACCCATGTAATTTAAGGATTTATTGAATTTTTTTTGGAGGCGCGCGTGGCATAATTGTAGTCATGTATGTCGAACTGAGATCTTGCACCATTCTCAATTAGCCCGATCGCCCTAATTTCAGTTCGATCGTCCTAATTTAAGTCCGACGAGCGGGTACGAGGGCCCAAATTCCAGTACAATCGCCCGAATTCAAGGGATATCGTCCGAGAATCAAGTGCGATCGTTCCTTGGAAAGTGCGATCGCCAGCCCTCATCTTAGCCATATTGCCAGCCACTAACCGTGATGTCAAAACCCTGTTGGCGAACTAAAGTTTGGCGGTGTTTGATATTAATTAATAGCTCCAAAACCACCAAAGATGGTAACAAAGTTTCTGCTGCCAATTGAGCTACAGCACCCCAATCCGGCAAAGTAGTTTTGCCCGAGTCATTATAAGTTGATCGGGCGAGAAAATAGGCAATAAAAGACAACAATATCCACCGATAGACACCCAATAAAGTCCCTTGTCCAAACTGATGTAAACCGAAGCGATGCTTGATGGTTTTAAAGAATCCTTCGATCTGCCAACGTCTTCTACCCAACATAGTGATATAGACAGCAGACAAAGGTTTTGTAGAAATTACAAAACGTTTTTCTAGCTTGCCATCATCCCGTTCGAGCCAATACCAAGATAGCGTGACAGGAAAGTCTAATCCCATGAGCACTACTTGCTGACCTCTATGCGGTACTTGGCTTACATGACTGTCCGAAGTTAATCTCCGATCGCTTCTCACCCCGAATATACCACTTGTTCTTGGTTGTTTTTTTACCCATTCAAGCATTTCTATACTACCAAAAGCGCTATCGGCTAGCACTCTAATTTCACGATCGGCAGTTAAGGTTTTTGGCAGGGTTTTTAGCAATCTTTGAGCGAGTTTTACAGGCGCTAACTCTCCTTTTCCTCGATAGACTCGGAACCCCCAGGGTACTCGATTTCTTCCCACCTGTACGTAAAGAACGACAAGATGCAATCCTCGCTTGCCATTATAGACTCTAATTAGCTTCCCCAATCCGGAAAACTTACCAACTTTTTCCAGAGTGGTCATATCTAAAATGACTGTCAAGATTGGGCGTCTACCAAGGCGGATTTCGGATTTGATCGGTCTGATAATCTCGGCACGCACAACTCGAATTACAGCCCGAACCGGCCAGTGGTAATGATTGAGAAAGCGACTAATTGCGCTGGCACTTACCGTTTGACAATGTTGAGGTAAACTTTGACCTGTTGCTTCTAAAAATAGACATAGCAAGGCTCTCAGGCTTTTTTGTTGATATTTACTTGGCATTAAGTCCATCATAGTATAGACTAATGCTTGGGCGTAATTAAGGATGGTTAACATTTAACTATCACATGGTTTATACGCCCTTTCTTTCACATTTTGGGACAAAATGCAAGCCCTTATTGAGAATGGTGCAAGATCTCAGTTATATTCAGCCCCAATTTAGAGATGTTAACCAACTTAAAATGGTTGACTCGCGTACCACTTAGCCTCACCTCAAACAAGCGCAGCAACTCGTATCTCAGCTAAATGAATCAGAATTTACCCCCAGTTCTGTGAAGGGTTATAGTTGGTCAGAACACAAAAGTAGTTACGGTGGTATTAAACAAAGATGGTTAGTAGTAGAGAGCAAATTGCGCCGTGAATCAGACCGAAAAAAACTCGAAAAAAAACTCAAAAAAGCAGAGATTGTAGCTCAAAATAAATTGCGGGAACTCTCACAGGTCGTTCTTATTATTTATTGCTGTGAAAAACTCCGCTCGATCGGACATGATATCAAGGGGAAAAAGAGAAAGAGGGGAAAAAACCGAGGCTGTGTCTGGAGTACAGACACAGCCTCAGTGGTAATAGGAACCAGGCATCGAGCTATTGTCTCAGGCAGTGACCCGCCAAATATCTTCGCCACCGCAGCGTTTAACAACCGAGTTCGGGATGGTATCGGAGTGGTGCCACTGCGTCATAGACACCTGGAAAAACTGTAAGGGTGAAAGCACCCTGAAGACTGCATAGCCTCATGTCATCATCAATATTTCACAACAATATTTCACGACCATCTAAAAATCGAGGTCAAGCCCTCGGTCTATTAGTACGTCTCAGCTTCATCCCTCTCAGGACTTCCACTTAACGCCTATCAACGGGTGTTCTGCCCGTGACCTTACTGGATTATTCCATGAGAAGACTCATCTTGAGGTGGGCTTCCCACTTAGATGCTTTCAGCGGTTATCCACTCCGCACATGGCTACCCTGCGTTTACCGTTGGCACGATAACAGGTACACCAGCGGTGCGTCCCTCCCGGTCCTCTCGTACTAGGGAGGACTCCTCTCAATCTTCTTGCGCCTGCACCGGATATGGACCGAACTGT
>JAAUPF010000036.1 GCA_012034575.1 Richelia sp. CSU_2_1
TTAGTCAAAGATACTAACGGTTTGATGTCGTTGATTGATTGTCGTGAGGAGAGCTGTTTGCAGGTTAGTCAAATGATGCTAGCGGTTGATGTCATCGATCTGATTGTCGCTGAGCCAGAGCGAACTCAGGTTAGTCAAAGATGCTAGCGGTTTGATGTCCCTGATTTGATTCTCGTGGAGGTAGAGCTGTTTCAGGTTAGTCAAGGATGCTAGCGGTTTGATGTCGCTGATTTTATTGTTGCTGATTTTGAGTTGCGTGAGACTCGAAAGTTTCCGATCGGCCGCATTGCAATCAGTAGTCTCAGCTTTCTTCAACAGCACCTCAACAGTATGTTTAGCTTCTGGACTCAAAGAATCTTTTTCGCGGCACCAATCAGCAAATGTTCGCCTACTATTGGACGATCGCATCTCGGCGGCATCAGCAGATAGTCCACTTCCACATAATGCTAGAACGATCGCGCTACAAATAACTGCGAGCCGCGCTATTTCTACAACACTCTGTTTTGGATACTGGTACAGTAAATTCATCTGTTTGTCTGCAACTATATAAGTGTCACAATCTTAGCCGCAAACTTACAATTCATCAGGATTAATCCCCATCGCTCTCAATTGCTGGGCCAATAAAGCCAATTGCTGCTGGGCAGATTCCTTAGCAATTCGTTCCTGTTCTGCTTCCTGCATGGCAGATTCCTTAGCAATTCGTTCCTGTTCGACTTGCTGTTGGGCAGATTCCTTAGCAATTCGTTCCTGTTCTGCTTGTTGTTGGGCAGATTCTTTAGCAATTCGTTCTTGTTCTGTTTCCTGCATGGCAGATTCCTTAGCAAATCGTTCTGCTTCGGCTCGTTCTGCTGGTGTGGCGATCCAATTACCCTCAGCATCATACCATCGCAACCATTGTCGATCGCACCCGTTGTAAGAGCCAAACCACAATCCCAAACCTAATTCTAATTCTGATATCCAGAATCGCGGCTGGATTAAAATTTGTTCTCGGTACCGATCGCCCACTAACTGATATACTCTCAATCGATCTTCATTGTAGCGATCGAAAACAACATAATAAGGAACCTTCAAAATTCGCTCATAAACTTGCCACTTTGTCGGCGGTTTGTGAGGTTGCGATCGCGTAATTCCCAAATCTTCATCTTCAGTCCCAGGCGATATCAGTTCCACCACTACCAAAGGGCTAATAAGTTCTTGCCACATCACATAACTCAACCGCAATTCCCGTTTTTGGTAAAACTTAGGTACGCCCAAGACTACAAACCAATCCGGTCGTTTGTACCAATTGAGATGATTGGAATCGTAGTATAAATTGAGGTCGCTGGCTGTAAATACGCGATCGTTTGGATAGTTAGGCGGACAGCAAGTTAGACGCAACAATTCTGGTTGAAAATCATGAAATTCATCAGGCAAACCAGGTTCCTCCGGGTCTTCGCTGGGTAGATCGTACATCGTTGGCAATAGTTCTGTTGCCGCAGGTTGTGAGTTTGGGATGTACATGATGATTATTGAATATATATGTTTTTAGCGCCAAAGCGGTTGCTATATTTCCATATTTTAATACTGCCCGTTCAAGTGGCAGCGTTCATACCGCATAATTGTATTTATTTTTGTATTTTAGAATACAGTTAACCATAATACTACAAAAGTTAGAGATTTGTTAAGTAACATAAATAAGCGCGATCGCTCGCATTTGCGGGTTATTGACAATAGATGCGAATGTCCGATCGGGTAGTAGCAGCCGAAACCTTAACACAGCAAGACTTAGCGGGAAAGAACCTTCATAAGCAAAGTCGATCGACCCAGTAAGGCACCACTTATTGATAGCAGCGTCCTAAAACATTTACTTATCAGTTAAATTTAATAATTGTTTTATATTCACAGCCAGAGTACGCTAAACTTAGTAATCAAGACAAGAAAATGTTCAACTCGCTTTTCGCGAGTTAACCCAACTTGGTCGATCGTCGAAATATTGAGTTAATCAAAAAAGTCAAATCAGCAGGGATAGTCTCAAGACTTATGCTAGCAATAAATCTTTTGCTCCCTCCTGCCAACCTGCGCTCAAAATAGTTCGCAAAAGGCCAATTCGCGAACATCAAAAAGCGCTTTGATAAACTTCAGTGATGTCGTTACAGAAGATTATGAATTGCAGCGAGGCTAGGCTATGACAGAATTTTCAGAAAGATTTTCTCGGCGCAAATTTATCGTGACAGCAGGCGCATCTGCTGTGAGTTCGGTACTGCTCAAAGGCTGTTTGGGAAATCCCCCAGAACCCGGTGCTACAGCCGGTACTGACGGTGGGGCAGGTGCTGGCGGGGCAGCCCCCGTGGCTACATCAGCAGTTGCTGTTGCCAACGAGAAAAGAGTCGAAGGCATCGAAACTACAAAAATCACCTTGGGATACATCCCGATCGTCGAAGCAGCGCCGTTAATCATTGCCCAAGAAAAAGGCTTTTTTGCCAAATACGGCATGACTGAGGTAACAGTCGCCAAACAAGCCAACTGGGGCTCGGCAAGAGATAACGTAGAAATCGGATCGGCCGGCGGCGGTATCGACGGCGGTCAGTGGCAAATGCCGATGCCTTATCAAATTAGTAAAGGCTTGATTACTAAAAACAGCGTCCAAATCCCGATGTACGTTCTGGCCCAGTTGAACACTCACGGAAATGGAATTGCGATCGCGGGCAAACACCAAGGCAAAGGCCTCGGGCTCAAACTAGACCAAGCAGCCCAAGACTACATCAAAGGTTTGGCCAAAGCAGGCACCCCCTTCAAAGCAGCCTACACCTTCCCCAAGGCCAACCAAGACTTGTGGATTCGCTACTGGCTGGCAGCTAACGGCATCGATCCCGACACAGATGTCAGCTTGCTGACAGTGCCGGCCGCCCAAACCGTTGCCAACATGAAAACCGGAACAATGGACGCTTTCAGCACCGGCGACCCCTGGCCGCTGCGGATCGTCAAAGAAAACATCGGCTTCATGTCAGCCCTCACTTCCGAAATCTGGAAAGCCCACCCAGAGGAATATCTAGCAATTCGCGGGGACTGGGTAGACAAACATCCGAAAGCCACCGAAGCCGTCCTAGCAGGAATCATCGAGGCGCAGCAGTGGTGCGACAAACCAGAAAATCGCGCCGAATTAGTTGCCATTGTTTCCGGCAAAAACTTCTTTGATGTATCTCCAGCAGTTTTGACGCCTCCCTTTGAAGGCAAATATGTCATGGGCGACGGCAAACCGGACATTAACGACTTCAAGAGGAGCCCACTGTACTGGAACGATGGCGTCGGCAACGTTTCCTATCCCTACAAGAGTCACGATTTGTGGTTCATTACCGAAAGCGTTCGCTGGGGATTCCTGCCGGCAAAAACATTGGCAGACAAAAAGACAATCATCGATAAAGTCAACCGCGAAGATATCTGGAAAAAAGCAGCTAAATTAGCAGGAGTTGCTGATGCTGACATTCCCAAAAGTACGTCTCGCGGCGTTGAAAAGTTCTTTGACGGCAAAGAATTTAACCCGGACAACCCAGAAGCTTATCTCAAGAGTTTGGCACTTAAAAAAGCGTGATGGGGTTTTAGCTTCCCATAATTTTGTTTCAAAAACAGGACTTGCACGATAAGTAATAAGTAATTTGACAAGCTGCAAATAATAGTAAGGTGCGCAATGCGCACCCTACTTAGCGCTAGTTAAAAATGTTAGTAAGGTGCGCGCTGGGCACCCTACACAGGACAGTTTACCCGCAAGTTCTCAAAAAATTAGTCTCGCAAACCCACAGCAAAAACATAGGAGATTACCAAGATGGCTGTCAGCACGAATCGAGGCGGCGGAGTCGATGTTCAAGGAGCGTTGGGCAATTTTTGGAAGAAGAATTCCAAAAATATATTGCCGCCAATTTTGGGAATTATTGGATTTTTATTGGTGTGGCAATTCTTGTCCAGCACTGGAATTATCAAACTGCCGGGACCGATCAGCGTTTGGACTGACGAACGGACGCGGATTTTGTTAATGCATCCTTTCATGAACTCGAGAACTTACGGAGTCGGCTTGTTTTGGCAGACTTTGGCTAGTTTGGAACGGGTGGCGAAAGGCTACACTCTCGCCGCGATCGTGGGAATTAGTTTGGGAGTTTTAGTGGGTACAAATCCTTTTTTAAATAAGGCTTTAGATCCGATTTTCCAATTTTTGCGGATGGTGGCACCTCTGGCTTGGGTGCCGATCGCCCTGGCCGCCCTCCAACAAAACGAACCTGCTGCTTTGTTCGTCATTTTTATCACTTCAGTTTGGCCGATTTTAATCAACACGGCTGAAGGTGTCCGCCAAATTCCCGACGATTACAACAACGTAGCGAAGGTGCTGCAACTGTCTCGGAAAGAGTATTACTTGAATATTTTGTTTCCGTCAGCACTGCCTTACATCTTCACTGGATTGAGAATTGCGATCGGTTTGGCTTGGCTGGCAATTATTGCTGCAGAAATTGTGATGTCGGGGATTACAGGTATCGGCTTCTTTATTTGGAACGCTTACCAGCAAAACTACATTAGCGAAATTTTATTAGCGGTGGTCTACATTGGGGCGGTTGGTTTGTTGCTCGATCGCTGATGGCTTTCTTGCAAGAAAAGATTGCGCCGCCTCAAGGAAAATAGTTAAACAGTTGACAGTTGACAGTTGACAGTTGACAGCGAGATTTTGCAACAAAGGTTCGTAGTGAGGAATAAAGTCCGCAGACTTTTTTGAGGAATGAATTACTCACTACGAACCAAATTTATAGCAGTTGTGGAATTCGGAATAGATTGCAGTCCAAAGCAAACAGCTAAATTCAGAGCAAACTTACAAAAAAGGCAAGAAAAACCATGTCAGTTTTGATTGGCGTAGAACAGCTCGAAAAAACATTTAATCTATCAGATGGCGGGAAATATATCGCCCTCAAAGGCATAGATTTGGAAATTAGAAAAGGAGAATTTATCTCCTTGATCGGACACTCCGGTTGCGGCAAATCTACTCTCCTCAATATGGTCGCAGGTTTGGATTTACCCACAGAAGGATTGGTGACGATCGAAGGACAAAGAATCACCCAACCGGGGCCCGATCGCATGGTAGTGTTCCAAAACTATTCGCTGCTGCCCTGGCGGACTGTTCGGGAAAACATTACCCTAGCTGTAGACTCGGTGATGAAAGGCTTGCCCAAAGCCGAACGCCTCGACATCATCCAGAAACATATCGACATGGTGGGCTTGACTCCCCACGCTGAAAAACAACCAGCACTGCTATCGGGCGGACAAAAACAGCGCGTCGCGATCGCCCGCGCCCTCGCCCTGCGCCCCAAACTGTTACTCTTAGACGAACCCTTCGGTGCATTGGACGCTTTGACTCGCGGCAACTTGCAAGAAAAGTTGATGGAAATTTGCCAAGAGTACGAAATCAGCGCCCTGATGGTAACGCACGATGTCGATGAAGCCGTACTGCTGAGCGATCGCATCGTCATGCTCACCAACGGCCCAGAATCGAAAATCGGCGGCATTCTCGAAGTAGACATCCCCCGCCCCCGCAAACGCATGGATGTAGTCTCGCACCCCAGCTACTACGCCCTCCGCAGCGAAATGATTTACTTCCTCAACCAGCAGAAACGGGTGAAAAAACTGCGGGCCCGCAAAGTACCCGCGATCGCCCGCCACGGTTTGGAAAAAGTCAACCTCGAACTCGGCTTCGTCCCCCTCGCAGCCTGCGCACCCCTGGCCGTCGCCAAAGAAAAAGGCTTGTTTGCCAAACACGGCCTCGATGAAGTCCACCTCGTGCGGGAAACAAGCTGGCGCGGCATCGTAGACGGCATCTCCGCCGGTTACTTAGACGCAGCGCAAATGCCCTCTGGGATGCCGCTGTGGTTGACCTTGGGAGGGAATCAAGATAAGCCGGTACCGACGGTTACAGCCCTCACCATGAGCCGCAACGGCAACGCAATTACCCTCGCGCGGCGCTTTTACGACCAAGGAGTCTACACCCTGGCAGACTTCAAAGAAATGCTGCAGCGTACTCCGGCTCAAACCCACCGCATGGGCATCGTTCACCCTTCATCAATGCACAACCTGCTGCTGCGCTACTGGCTGGCTGCCGGCGGCATTGACCCCGATCGCGATGTGGTTCTCAAAAACATCCCTCCAGCTCAAATGATCGTGGACTTGCAAGGCGGTACGATCGACGGTTTCTGCGTCGGCGAACCTTGGAACTTGCGGGCCGCGATGGAAGGAGTCGGCTTTACGGTGGCTACGGATTTGGAACTGTGGCCCGGACACCCCGGAAAAATTCTGGGCGTGCGGGAAGACTGGGCAAATGCTTATCCCAACACTCACATCGCTTTGGTTAAAGCTTTGCTGGAAGCTTGCCATTACTGCGCCGATCCGAATCATGCTGAAGAAGTCTCGGAAATTGTGGCGGGACGGGAGTACGTCGGTACTGACAAGAGTTACATTCAAATCGGCGAGCCTAAATCTAATGCTTGCAGCTTGGATACTCCGATGCGGGAATACGCCCACCACTTGTTCGCTGGAGATGGGGTGAACCGTCCCAGCCGTACCGAACAGTTGTGGCACATGGTGCAGATGGCGCGCTGGGGCGATACCGTGTTCCCGCGCAACTGGGTGGAAATTTTGGAACGGGTGGTGCGCGTCGGCCCCTTCAGCACGGCGGCCCGAGAATTGGGAATGTCTGACATTACTTACACTCGGGGTTCTCTCCGTTTGTTTGATGGCTCGGTATTTAATGCTGACGATCCGATCGGCTATCTCAACAATCTGGCAATTAAACGCGATTTCACAATGGCTGAAGTGGTACTGGATGCGGGCCGCCGAGCTGTTGCTTAACAGGCATCGCGCCCGAAACAGCCTGCGCCGGCGGGCTGATTTCCACCCATCAAATGCCTGGTGGAGGCCTGCGAGTTTGAGGCCGAGAAAATTACAAATTGCTTGGTTCTCGATCGCTGAGTGGGAGATTTATTAATTCAGGACTTAAGCAAAAAATAGGAAATCAGGGTTGGGTATTGCATTGTCAAACCTGAAGTGGGAAGATAATGCGATCGACGTGCGATTCCTGCAATTTAAAACTCAACACTCAAAACAAAATTTATAGGGAGCTAGCAAATCAATACCCTCAACTCGCATCTCACTCTTCAAAACTCCTTTATTTGCTATCGCTAATCACTCACTTAACGACTTCCCAAACCCATGATTAACACCACTGTCAACCACAAAGCTACCAAAATCCAAAGCAAGCCAGCGATCGGCGATCGCCGCCCGCCTTTTTTGGTGATGGACAACGTTCAAAAAGTATATCCAAACGGTTACAGGGCTTTAGAAAACATCAACCTAAACGTATCTGAGGGAGAGTTTATTACAATCATCGGACACTCAGGCTGCGGCAAGTCAACGCTGTTGAACATGGTGTCGGGTTTTAGCCATCCTAGTTCCGGCAGCGTGACGATTAACGGCCAGCAAATCGTGAAGCCGGGCCCCGATCGCATGGTGGTGTTTCAGGGTTACGCTTTGCTACCTTGGCGGACGGTATTTGAAAATGTTTATATAGCTGTTAATGCTGTATTTCCCGAGAAGTCGAAGGTCGAAAAAAATGCGATCGTCAAAGAGCATTTGGCGATGGTGGGATTGACTGAAGCTGCTGAGAAAAGACCGCCACAAATTTCGGGGGGGATGAAGCAGCGGGTGTCGATCGCCCGGGCTTTGGCAATTCGCCCGCAGGTGCTAATTTTAGACGAACCTTTCGGTGCTCTTGATGCAATTACTAAGGAGGAATTGCAGGAAGAATTGCTGAAAATCTGGAACGATCACCGCTGTACGGTGTTGATGATTACTCACGACATTGATGAAGCGCTGTTTTTGGCCGATCGATTGGTGATGATGACTAACGGCCCGGCGGCGACAATCGGCGAAGTTTTGGAAATTCCGTTCCCGCGGCCGCGCGATCGGGTGCAGATTATGGAAGATCCGGAATACTACAATTTGCGGAACTACGCCTTAGATTTCTTGTTCCGCCGTTTCGCTCACGATCACGATGCTTGATCCGTAATGTGGGGAACACTCGAAACTTATTGTTCGGGGGCTTCGATCGCGATGCTCGATCGGTTTGAGATAGCAGCTTGAATTGGGAAATGCTGGAAAATTAAAACTCCAGCATTTCCCGTTTTCATGAGATTTCGCAGGCTGCGAAATTTTCCCGAGGCTGTTGGGTAAGCTGAAGTTTAACGGTGGGCAATAAGTTTTTCCGGACAGTCGGATCTTTTTCTCAACTTTTACGTCTACCACCGCAGAGACCCGATTGCCTAGCTGTCGGTAAGCTGGCATGAGTTGAGCTCACCTTCGATCGAGGGTGGGCTTCTTCTTCATGGTATTGATTGTTTTGGCACGATCGAAGGTTTGTGCATTCCACCCTGTCAAGTGTCACAGGAGGGATGTTCGATCGGGGTGCGATCGATTATTGCGATCGTCAATACCAGCAAAAATAGTTTTCCCGTAAGCATTCAGCCGTCAGCTATCAGCTATCAGCTATAGCGCCGCTTGACTCTTTTCTAGAGACAAGACTTTACGCTTTTGCAAGCATTTAGCCGTCAGCCATCAGCTATAGCGCCGCTTGACTTGAGGACAAGAGAGAACGTTAAAAGCTTACTGGATAATGAGTTTTAAGCTGATGGCTGACTGCTGAATGCTTACGTTTTCCCTGCCATCCAAATCGGTATGGCAATCATGCGATCGAACTCGATTTTAAAGCAGATTCCAGTTGATTAAAATCGATACAAACCCGCAAGCTGCCAGCGCAATTACAGAATAATAAACTTTTTTAATTAGCGAGAGATCGTGATTTTTCCACATCATAACTACCAACAAAACCAATCCCGGTGTCAAACCCGCACTTAACGGTGGAATTAACAGCAAAAGGGCGAGCGATCGCGGCATTCCAAAAAATAACTCCCAAAAATCAGCCTGAGATAAAGCTAAACCCAAGCCGATCGCAAATACTAAATTCAGCCCGCTTACTAATACTGCCAGCCACTGGGTTAATTGAATTATTGCTGTTGTTGGGTAAACTGATTTGCGCGCGCGACGGATCGACCAAGCAATGCAGGAAGAACAGAAAGTTACCGCGCAAAATATCGATAATTTCAACTGAAAATCGTTAGTTTCAAACCACGACAACTTCTCTAGAGAATCATACACCGAACCGCCGAGAAACAGATGAGTAATCTGCCGTTTCTCGTCCTGCCGAAATCCCATCAAACCGTTAGAGTAGAGAAAGCGAAATAACAGCGGCTTAATTTCAACTGACTTGAATTCTGGCACCCAAAGTGATAATGTTCCATCTCGATCGGCAAAAGTCCGAATTTCCGCCGCTTCTCCGAAAATTGCTGCTAGCTTTTCAATCGTGCGATGGGGATAGTGAACGAAGCGATAAGTGCCTTTTAGCTGTTGCAAATGTGCCGGAGAACTGTTAATGCGCTGGGGAATCGGGTTTAATGTCTTCTCTGGGGGATAGTAGCGATCGAAGAATTTGTTAACTAAATTATCGGTTAAAGATGTGGGATTGTTGTTGCAAGCAACGAACAGACTTAAATTGCGATCGGGCAGTAAATATAATTGGCTAGTGTATCCCGCATGGCGGCCGCCGTGGGAAATTGTTCGCTGTTGGTTTTGCACCCGTTCAAAGAATCCATAGGTGGAACCTACCATACCTGGATACCGGAAAAATTGCCGCTGGTGCATTTGTTTGGCAGTCGCTGCATTTAAGATTTGATTATTGCCGTAACTGCCGTTTTGCAAGTGGGCGATCGCAAAATGTGCTATGTCTGTACCTGTTGCCATTAAAGCGTTACCGGGAACAGTATTGCTAAAGGCAAAAGGCCGCCTTTGATAAGTGCCATTCTGATATTTGTAGCCCCCTGCTAGATTCGATGCTAGTTGAGGCGGCAGCGGTTGAACAAAGCTGCTGCGGCGCATATTTAGGGGCTGCAAGATGTTTTTATCTATGTATTCGGCGAAGGGAATGCCGGAAATTTCCTCAACTAAATAACCTGCTAAATTCATTCCCACATCGCTGTATAAAAATACTTCATCAGGGGGCAAAATGCGGGGCGGCAAGCGTTTTTTAATAAAATCACCTAGTGGTGTCATCTGCGAAGCCGTGCGGGCAAATGCACCGATGCCCCATCCCGCATCAAAACCGTCTGTGTGAGTCAGCAAGTTAGTAACTGTGACGGGTTTGGGGAAAGTATTCGGAATTTGAAAGTGTTTTAAATACTTGTTAATATCGTCGTTTAAATTCAGTTTTCCTCGTTCCGCTAGCTGCATGACTGCTGTGGCAGTGAAGAGTTTGGAAATCGAACCGACGCGAAATAATGTTTTGTCTGGATCTACGGGTATTTTATTTTCTAAATCAGCATAGCCATAGCCTTTACTGAGAAAGATTTTGCCGTCTTTAACTAGAGTGAATACCGCACCGGGAACGCGCGCTTTACTCATTTCTTTGTCAAAAAAATCATCAAGAAAACGTTCGAGTTCTTGGGGGTTAGTTGGGCCGAGTTGCGATGTAGGTATTTCGGCGGCAAAACAGGGCAATGTGGAGAGAAACCAGATCCAAGTTAGTGCTGTTAAGAGGGTGCAAATAATTGCAGATATTTTGCGAATTTTTTGTTTCATCTCTTCTCAAAGTATCTGAACGAACAAGTAATACCAAATCTGGATTTGATATCATTTTTAATCATGGCGAAGGTCGCGAAGCAATCCCACAGACTCTGGCAACGATCGAGGAATTGATAAAGAAGATGGCTGCCCCGGATTTAGTATAATCTAAAATTTCAGGATTTCGGATTTTTCGCTTTCAGGTTGGCACGCTAAATTCTTCCGGTTCAATAGTTCGGCTGTTCGTCAGTTCGGCTGTTCGTCAGTATCGCAGTCTGGCAGGGAATTAATTCCCTGCGACAAGCGCAAAAGTCGCTTGAAACTGAGGAGATCTTGCAGGCCTTTCAATAGTCTCGTAGGGGCGGGTTCGCAACAGGCTTAAAAGGTACAGATAGGTTAAATAAACCCGCCCCACCCCACGAAAAACCCCCAATTGACATTGCTGCAAGATCTCAGTTGAAACCGACTGAGAGAAGCTAAATTTTTAAAGGTCGATCGCGCATCATATTTGTTGTAATTTTAGGTTGTTAAATTGTCAATAGCTGCGTGTTCTGGCGTCAGTTTTTTAACTTTAGTCTGTGACATAACTCCAGCCTTGAGGTTCGTATTCGCGCTGAATCCGCACCATCCAATCACCTTGGGGAATTGCAATAGCTTTGTGTTCTTCGTGACTCAGCAATGCTGTCGGTGAAAGCACCCGCAAATACAAAGTGCCTTCTTTTTCATAAAGTTCGGCTTGTCCCTCAACAATCCGATGAGAATGCCCGGTAACTTCACCTTCTGCGAGTGTGAGGTGAGGCTGTTTTTGTCCTTGAATTTGCTCTGAGGGAGTGAGAATTACGTCGCCTTGGCGGATTGGTTTCATAGGTTTTTTGATGAATTTTGTTTGATGGTGTTTGCAGATCGATCGCACTTGCCGCTTGTTATATAACGCTAACATACTACAATAAATGTCAAGAGCCTAGTTTAATAATTAGGCTTGTTAAAACTGATATTTGATTGCTACTCAGATCCAGACTTGTCAAATCGGTCAGATCGCGATCGCCCTTATTATCAACCATCCGATCGCGATCGCCAGTATTGCAATCTTATTGTCAAAATATGCGGAGTGGAAATCCGTAAAATACAATACCGAGCATGATACTAATAGTAAATGTCAAATTTTCAAGTGAGTTCAACAATAATAACATGAACAACATCAAACGTCTTGCTACTCTCAACCGCATCCGCAAATTCAGCTATCTGATGGATAGTGCCTTTCGCCTTCCCGGCACTAAATTTCGCTTTGGTTTAGATCCGATTATCGGTTTAGTTCCGGGTGCTGGTGACTTAGTAGATACGGCATTTTCTGCTTACTTAATTTATTTGGCTACTCGATTCAATATTCCTCCCAAAACTCTCGGCAAAATGATTTACAATATTGGTTTGGAAGCGGTTATCGGCTCGGTGCCTTTAATTGGAGATATCTTTGATGCTTTTTATAAATCTAACATGAGAAATCTGGCACTTTTAGAAGCGCATCTCGAAGCAGCAGAACCGGAATTAGCCGAAGCTGCAAAGACTGTTCCTGAAGCTGCTATGGCAGTTGACAGTTGATAGTTGACAGTTGACAGTTGATAGTTGACAGTTGATATTCTAGAACCGATCGAATATGTTTGTAGGGGCGAATCATTCGGGCGATAATTTCGGAAAAAAATCCAGAATTTTGATACCCGAATGCTTCGCCCAGGCCTTACGCAACCGATACGATCGAACACAATCTTTAATAGTCGATCGCTGTATTTAAGCGATATTTGATATTTAAATTTGTCTCTACTTTCTAATAGCAAATCACGACTGCAACCACTTCATAAGCTTGTCTGCAGCAGTACCCAAAGACTCTCCAACTTGTTTTTCAAACGCCACCGACTAAACGCTTGTTCGTACTCTTCCCCTTCAGTTTGATAGACATTCCAAGCATTCAATGACAATCCCAAGCCCCAAGTTAATAAAATAAACAGCGACCAAGAAAGCTCATGAGAACCTGCGAAATTTAACAGCACTAAAAAAGTATTGACAATGCCGTACTTAATTAAATTTTTCCGCAATCTGCCGCGCCGATAACTATTAAAAGCCAGTTTTTCTTGAAATTCCCCTCGATTGGCCAGCCATTGCTGTTCCGCCAACACGATATCCTGTTCGGAAATGCCCAATTCTGCTGCAATCTCGAAAAGCTGGACTCTAGATAATTCCCCTGCTTCCTCCCGACGGGCGATCGCAAGCTGTAAAATAGATTGAGCATCTTCTGAAGAGTAAATTTGAGTTATTTGACTTTCATTTGCCTGCATAACGAGTTTCCTATAATTCCTGACATTATTTCTATGATATATTTAACTGCCGTTAAACGTCAGGTAGTAACAGTGGCGGATTTCAACACCTGGAAGAAGGCAGAAGGCAGAAGGCAGAAGGCAGAGGGAAGAAGGTAGAAGGCAGAAGGCAGAAAGAAAAAAGCAGAAAGAAAAGGAAAGAAGGAAGAGGGAAGAAGGCATAAGGAAAAAGGCAGAAAGAAAAGGAAAGAAGGAAGAGGGAATAACTATCAACTGTCAACTGTCAACTATCAACTGTCAACTATCAACTGTCAACTATCAACTAACCCAAAGTATACATCCAGCCATCCCTCGCGCAAATCCTCACAATTCCATCCCAAACAACAGGCGTTGCCTCAAAGGATAAACCCGGTTTAAATCTCCCAGATTCTGTTACTTTCAAACGGTAAAACTCGCCTTTAGCATTTGGCAAAGCATTCCGATCTCCAGACTTAGCTTTCTCCCAATTTAAGTTAAACAAATAAACGCCATTGTATCCCGCGCTAATCAGTTTATTGCCATCCGTAAAAATTGGAGTCGAAATCGAAGCACCGATTTCTTTTTTGAATGCAATTACCGGAGTATTGTAAGACTGATTTCGCCAAGGCACAGCAATTTTTTTACCAGTAATTATATCTTGAGAACCGATGTATAAATTGCCATCGATCGCATTTGTAGCAAACAAGGCTGGAAACTCGCCCGAATTGTATTCATCATTCAGCGCTACCGAGCCGATTATCCCGCCTTCCCAGCTAGAAACCCGGCGGTTGCCAGTAGGTAAAAACCATTCTACACTATCATTAGGTTCTTTATTCGGATTCAGTTTGAGAACTCCGCCGTTCCCCTGAATGTATTGTTTTTCTATGGCGCAAAACAGTTTTCCCGATCGAGAAATTACAGCAGTTCCGTCCAAATCAGAACCAGTATAAAAATCCCAAACAATCTTTTTCTCGGCAATGCTAATTCCGTAAATATGACCGGAACCAGCAGCTATAAATATCCTATCTTTGAGCCTCGACGGCGATGATTCAGCCACCAAATTTCCCCCATGCTTGGCGATATCTCCGGGTGCGTAAAGCTGAACCTCAGACAAAATTTGCGGTTGCTTGATGCCTTGTTTTATTTTTGCCTTACTTGTCGAACTGTCGAGAAAATAGCCGATCGCATTTTCCCCCGCATTGAACAAAAGTCCGCCACCGATGTACAAAGCGCTGCTGTCATTATCCTGACTGTAACTAGGCGTTCTTCTAATATCTAACTTCCAAATTTCCTTGCCAGTTCTAAAAGATATTGCCCTAAAACTCGGCACGACTTGTTTGCGGCCACTACCGCTGCGACTGCCCTGCAAAATTACAATTCTGTTTTCAGGCGCAGCTTTTTCATCGATATAGATTGTGGGCGAACCTTTGAGGATATCATCGAATTTATAGCGCCAAACTTCTTTGTTGGTAGCCAAATCTATTTTTCGCAAATTATAGTCAAAAGCACCGATAATTAAATAAGTTTTGCCCCTGTCTCTGGTAATTGTCGGCTGTCCCGTCCAACCCGCGCCGCTCCAAACTACAGATTTCCGACCCAGAAAAGTCCGACCGCTGCCGAGTTGAAATTTATCAATTAATTTCAAACTTTTGGGAATGCCCCTGCCGTAGAATCGGCGTTGGTCGTTTCCTAAAAATGTCGGTACTAATAATTCTATTTCCGGGTCTGCTTCTTCCAGAAATTTGTTAATTTTATTTTCTAAAAAAGCTGAGTTTGATGATTCAGCTTGGCACTGTTTGAAAGTTAGAGGAACGGCTGCACTCAGCAGCAATTGCCCGAACCGTTGGTTGAAAGTTCTGCGAGATGATAAACTCATTTTGGACGTAAATAGCCGATCGTAATATTAAAACACGATCGAGGATACCGGCATCAATCAATTTAACGGTAGTGCATCTAATGATTGGTGAGCTTTGCACCGGACGGCAGCAAAATTACCGATCGCGCTACACTGCTATAGAACCAACAAGCTTGCTCAGTACGAGTTAAGGTACATCTGATTATGGTCAACCGTCTTGCCCGATCCCAAAGCCTTTACCTGCGCAAACACGCCGAAAATCCGATCGACTGGTGGCCTTGGTGCGACGAAGCTTTAGCAACAGCCAAAAGCGAAAATAAACCGATTTTCCTGTCTGTTGGCTATTCAAGCTGCCACTGGTGTACTGTAATGGAAGGGGAAGCATTTTCTAATAGCGCGATCGCCCAATACATGAATTCGCACTTTTTGCCGGTCAAAGTCGATCGCGAAGAACGCCCGGACATCGACAGCATCTATATGCAAGCACTGCAAATGATGATCGGTCAAGGTGGCTGGCCCCTCAATATTTTTCTCACTCCAGACGAGTTAATTCCCTTCTACGGAGGCACTTATTTTCCCGTAGAACCGCGCTACGGACGCCCCGGTTTTTTAGAAGTTCTGCAAGCTATTCGCCGCTTTTACGACACAGAAAAAGGCAAATTGCAAACCTTCAAGGAAGAGATTTTAAGCAACTTGCAACAGTCAGCCATGCTGTCGGGAAATGCAGCCGAATTAAATCGCGAAATCTTCCAAAAAGGTTTAGAACTCAACACCGGAATTATTGCCGCCCGCGATTACGGCCCCAGTTTTCCCATGATGCCTTATGCCGAATTAGCGCTGCGGGGAACGCGATTTAATTTTGAGTCAAAACATGACAGCAAACAAGTTTGCACTCAGCGGGGATTGGACTTAGCATTGGGCGGCATTTACGATCGCGTTGCTGGAGGATTTCACCGCTATACAGTTGACGCAACTTGGACTGTACCGCACTTTGAAAAAATGCTTTACGACAACGGTCAAATTGTTGAATATTTGGCTAATTTGTGGAGTGCGGGAGTGCGGGAACCGGCTTTTGAAAGTGCGATCGCCGGGACAGTAGCATGGTTAAAACGAGAAATGACTGCACCCGAAGGTTATTTCTATGCCGCACAGGATGCTGATAGTTTTAACACTTCAGAGGATGCAGAACCCGAGGAAGGAGCATTTTATGTTTGGACTTACACCGAACTGGAACAACTGTTAACTGCTGAAGAATTATTAGCAATTCAA
Organism: Richelia sp. CSU_2_1; assembly: GCA_012034575.1. Taxonomy (GTDB): domain Bacteria; phylum Cyanobacteriota; class Cyanobacteriia; order Cyanobacteriales; family Microcoleaceae; genus Microcoleus. Next base: position 16,123 of record JAAUPF010000036.1, read on the forward strand.
GAACAGTTTACTGTTACCCGCAGCGGCAATTTTGAAGGCAAGAATGTATTGCAGCGCCGCCATCCGGGCAAATTGAATGCAACGGTAGAAACAGCTTTAGCTAAACTCTTTGCAGTGCGCTACGGAGGCAATCCCGATACTGTCAAAACTTTTCCCCCAGCCCGCAACAATCAAGAAGCAAAAAATAACAGTTGGCCGGGGAGAATTCCCGCAGTTACTGACACGAAAACGATCGTTGCTTGGAATAGCTTGATGATTTCGGGTTTGGCCCGCGCTGCGGCGGTGTTTGGAAATGTGGAATATCTGGCATTAGCCGTGAAAGCTGCTAATTTTATTTTAGACAATCAGTGGGAAAATGGCAGGTTTCAGCGACTGAATTATGACGGGAAATCTGCGGTGCCGGCACAGTCGGAGGATTATGCTTTGTTTGTGAAAGCATTGTTAGATTTGCATCAAGCAAGTTTGACACTAGCAACTGGCGAAGCAGCGCAGCAGTTGCCGAATTCTGAGTTTTGGCTGACAAAAGCCGTGGAGGTACAAGCAGAGTTTGACGAGTTTTTGTGGAGCGATGAATTGGGAGGATATTACAATACTGCTAGCGATGCTAGTGGAGATTTGTTGGTGCGGGAACGCAGCTATACTGACAATGCTACTCCGGCGGCTAACGGAATTGCGATCGCTCTTTGGTGCGCCTAGCGCTGCTGGTGCCAAATTTAGAATATCTCGATCGCGCCGAACGGGGATTGCAAGCTTTTAGCAGTATTGTCCGAGATTCTCCCCAAGCTTGTCCCAGCTTAATTTCTGCTCTCGATTGGTACCGGCATTCTACTTTAATTCGCACCTCGATCGACCGCATTTCTGAGTTAATTTCGCAGTATTATCCGACGGCTGTTTTTCAGATAGAAACCGATCTGCCGGAAGGAGTTGTCGGTTTAGTTTGTGAGTGTTTGACTTGCAAAGAACCTGCGAAAACTCAAGAGAGGCTGTTAGCAGAAATTTGGCAAAGTCAAACCCGGATTTAAATCTAACAAAATATCGAAAGAAGTCCCCAGGGTAAGATTTCTGGTCTTTGAGACACCATGCCCGATGAAGTTAGAAGCCCCAACTATATTGCTTACAATTAGTTGGGTAGTTCGCGTCTCCGGCCGACTGCGGCCGATCGCATTAAATTTTAGATTTGAAATTCGAGATTTTGCAACTGGGATGCTACGATCTATTTCTCAAGTTCAAAGGCGCTTGCCAAAGCATCCTTTGGATTGCTAACAGCGCCTTGTTTTGGTGCCACTCGTTAAACTCTTTGGTTGGGGAATATCTACTTCTATGGCTCGCGAGCCGATTCCAACATGGTATTTTACCCTGGTTGTCGTTCACTTAGAAGACCGTTTTCTGTTGGTACAAGAGCGCAAATACGAGCAGCAGTGGTACCTTCCCGCAGGGCGAGTGGAAAAAGGGGAAACTTTGCTCGAAGCAGCCCAGCGCAATACTATCGAGGAAGCGGGCATTAGTGTCATCGTCGAGGGAATTCTCAGGGTAGAACACACGGTGATGCCCAGGGGTAACGTGCGCCTGAGGGTGATTTTTGTAGCCCGTCCAGCAGATAAGAAGCCGCCCAAGAGCAAGCCGGACGAGCATACTTTGTGCGCGGGCTGGTACTCTATGGAAGAATTAGACCAGTTGTCCCTGCGGGGAGAAGAAGTTCGAGAAATATTTCAATACATGGCCAGCGGTGCTCCTATTTACCCGACGGACTTGCTGAGTATCGAGGGCGCTCCTTTTAAAATTTACCGATATCGGTGGTAGCGCGTAGCAAAATTAGAAACAGCGCTCGATCGAGCCGAGAATTCGGGTTTAATCGAGTAGGTCGATCGCGTTCGATCGCAACTTAGATGACGATCGTGCTAAAATCGTACCTTTGAATTGCCAACTCCCGGCAATTTACTCGTTAAAAATAAAATAATATAGCTCGCAAATCTAAAATCTAAAATCTAAAATCCAAAATCTAAAATCCAAAATCTAAAATCCAAAATCTCAATGACTGACTCTTCCTCCTTCGCCAACTCCCTGACCGAACCGCTGCGCCAGCCCCTATGGTGGGCAGCCCTCGCTTCTGTGAGCCTTCACGGAGTGCTCGGAGTAAGCGCTCCTACCATCTCAAATTTAATTTACGGCGACCCAAATTCCAAAAATCGACCGGGTTCAGTAGGTTTGATCGAGCTAACTCCTTCTGAAATCGGCCGCCTGCCGCAAACAATACCCGCCACACCCTCCAACAATTCTCCATTTTCGATATCCCCAGTTCCCCTGCCGCGCAATAACCCAACCCCGCCCTTGCCACCGGCACCTTCAACCATCGATTTGCCGGCCTTGCCGCCGGGAATGCCGCCTCCAGGTTTCTTCTCTCCAGGCCCTCTTCCCACCCCAAACTTCAACACCCCCGTGTCCCCGACACCTGAAGTCGAGATTCCAAAAAGTCCGCCGCCAAAACCACCATCGGTGATTTTGCAGCAGCCCCCCAATAATTTGATTATCCCGCCACTACCCAGTGATTTCGATCGCAACATCCCGCCGCCACCATCCCTAACACCGCAGTTTCCGCCGCCCGCCAACCCCGGATCGCTAGATGAAGGGGAAGCCCTCGAAAAACTGCGCGACGCCCAAGGCAGATTGCCCCTGTTTCCAGACGGAGCTCCTGTTTTTACCCCTGAGTTTCCCATCGGCCCGAGGAGTTCCGAATCGGGCGATCGAGTGCCAAGATTAACTCAAAAAGATCCGAATAAAAGGGGTCAATTTCCCGAAACTCCCGAAGAAATTGCTAGAAGGCAGCAATTTGAAGCGGAACAGCGCCGCTTGCAGCCGGGACAACCGGGTTCGGGAGCGACAGCAAGCAGAGGAGACCAAATCGCCACTGCGGGTGAAAGATACATTGCTTTGTTTGAAAAATTCAAACGAGCTCATCGCGATTTAGCAATGACGGGACCGACTCCTTTCAATGTCCCTTATCCGCCAGCAGCTTGCGCGCAAAAGCTTGAAGGAGTTGCAGTATTTGGCGCTGTTGTCAGCCCTCAAGGCGCGGTCGTAGCTTTCCCTGATGATGCGACGATCGCCTCTACGGGTTACTCTATTCTTGATGAAGCAGTGAAAAATGTGCTGATCGATCCATCCACGAGATTTTCACCTGCTAGCACCCACAGACTTTACCAACTGGCGATCGAATTTAAGTACGATACCAAAATTTGCGGCGGAACTCCTCCAACCCGTACCCCAGCACCGGCGCAGGTTTCACCGCCCAGACAGCCGTCTTTTACCCCAGCCCCCGCCCAGGTGAAGCCGAATTTTGAAAAAGAGGCGAAACCGGCCCCAGCACAGCAACCATCACCCCAGCCGAAGCCAACCCCGATACAGCAGCGGCCGTCGCCCCAACCGCAGCCAACTCCCGTACAGCCTTCAACGCCTGCACCAGAACAATCTCCCAGGCCTGTTGCCGAACCATCACCGACACCCGAACCAAATCCAGCGCCTCTTGCGGAACCATCACCGGCACCCGAAGCAAATCCAGTTCCGGCACCCGAACCGACTCCAACGCCGGAGGCTGAAACATCTCCCGCACCCGAACCGACTCCCAACGCCGGAGGCTGCACCATCTCCTGCCGCCGAAACGACTCCAGCGCCGGAGGCTGCACCATCTCCCGCAGCCGAACCGACTCCAGCGCCGACACCTTCCCCCGCAGGTTAGTTAGGGCTTGCTGAAGAGAAGCCAGAACCCAGAATCAGCTTGTATTTCAACCTGTTTGGCACAGGTATCGAGTGCAAGAATTCCCCCTGGATTGGGTTTCCTTCATCGACGTGGAATCTGCTGTAAGTCCTATTCGCGTCGCTACCAACTTTCGTGCCCGATGCTAAAAAGAAATTATCAAGTAACTGTTTTGAAACTTAGCACCTGTAACGGATTTTCCAGTTAAAGCCGGAGGTAGCAAAATATTGCGCCGCTGGTCCCCAGCTTCGATCGTCACTTCCGGTCCTGATTGAATCAATTTAATTTGCTTCTTATCAAACCCCGGCAAAAATAAACTAACTTGACGCTGCGCGATATTAATGTCGATCGGTTTAGGAGCTTTTGCTGCCTGAGAAAAATCCGGTAAAGCATCAATTAAAGGCTGCCAATTATTGTCACTGCGAGCGGGAACGCTTACTGCTGTAAGAGGCTCAAAATCCGCGCTAATAGTTTCCGCCACCGGATTTTGATTGCAAATAACTCCCCCAACAGTCAAGCCAACTTGTTGAGAACTTCCCCAAAGATAGCGGGCAGTGGCGATCGCACTTTCATCGACCGTCGTTACCAAATAAGCCGCCGTGCGGTTCGGATCTGCCAGAGTTTCCTTGCCCTTATCCAACAGATTATCGACTTGTTTCGTAGATTGAAAAGCATTATCTCCCGACAAATCCACATTTAAAACCGTACTTACCACCGGTTGAATAAAAGGCGAAAGCGCTTTCCCCAAATCCGAATCTTGCAAAGCTTGGCGGAAACGGCGGATGTACCAACTCAAAATTTCCGGCATTCCCAACATCCGCAGCGTTTCCATCCCGCCGGCACCGTCGTAAACGATCGCATCGTACTCCTTGCTGTTATCATATTCCCGAAGTTCGTTCAGGGCCAGTGCGCTGTCCATTCCCGGCAAAACCCCCAATTCTTGACCGTAAATCTGCTTGAAAAACGGGGTGCGGACATATTGAGCTTCTAGTTGTTTAATTTCATCCCATCTCTTCTCCAGCAGCGGCGCGCTTTGCACCTGAACTGCTTTGAAGTTGGGGGTGATTTCCTGCGGTTGGGCAGTCAGTGGCGTACCCAGCAGAATGCCCAGTCCCGGACCCGGATCGTGGCTCAGCAGCAGAACTCGCTTGCCGGAGGCTGCATACTTTTTAGCAGTTGCGATCGCGATCGTGCTGCGGCCCGTGCCGCCTTTGCCCAAAAATGTCAAAATCAAAGCCATCTTTATGCTCTCAGTGTCGAAGCTTGCTAATGAACCGCAACTTATATTATTAACCAGGATTTAGCTAGGCAGACGGGAACTACCCACATATCATACTTTTGGAAAAGGTTTTGCTGCAGGAAAAGAGACGGTACAGTGGGAGCTTTGTGCCGACATCAAAGTAAAAAAAGGGGGAGTGGGAGAAGGGGGAGTGGGAGAAGGATAGAATTTTTCCTCCTGCCGCCAGCCCTCTGGTTCCTTCTGACTCCTGCCCTCTTTTTCTTCTTTAAACTGGTTCTAGTTCGTCTTCAAAGAACCAAGTGGCAAAACCATCAAACTTGACAACCACGCCTACTCCACTGCCGTCAACCATTCTGAATCCGTCCACAGTACCTACGGGATTCACTTTCAGCTTACCTACCATATCTGCAGGATCCGATCTCTGAGACGGCGTACCTTGACTTTTTGACCTACTTCTATTGCCACGCTAAGATGTTCTCCTGCTCTCTACAAGCTCTTTACAAAAGTCCATTTTACATTTAGAAACGATCGTTTTTGGATGTCTTTTTGGAAAATAGCCTCTCCTGCTTTGAAGGTGCGGTTTGGACATCTTCAACCCCGTCTTATGCGATCGCACCATTATCTGAGCCATCTTTGCAAACCCTGCAACTTTATAATTTGTCTGGGCGAGCGATCGCTGCACGGTTGCCTGTGAAATAGAATAGTTTGAGAATTACGATCGCAAAAAAGCTCGTCAGGCTAGAGAAGGGAAATTTGGTCAAGCAAAAAGAAGGTTTAATCTCGATCGAGTGATGGCCAAACTCGATAATACATCTCAAACAGCGGTCTGTATTGCTTTTCACCTAACTCAAGACTCCCGTCCCGTAACCCATTTATCCCGCCATTTCACAGTCCCCTCACCAGCCAAAACCCAGCGGCGGCAAACCAAATTTTCTCGCAGCGGCGACTGTCCCTCCCGCAGCAAAATATACTTGTAAGAAATCAACTTGCCCGCACTTTCATCAAACGGAATCTCCCCAAACCAAGTATTAGTATTGATGTATTCCAGTGGGTAAGCTTTGCTAATATCCCAATTCCCCAATTCCGGACAATCTCCAATCACCGCCACCCTTTCCCCAGGCTGAGTTTGAACGCTATTAAGCTGCGCCCGCACGATAGTTTTTGCCTTAATTCGTTCTCCCACGTGACTGAAAATAATTACTTCCCGCGATCCTAATTCTAAATCGTGCAGCATCCCATCTTTTACTTCAAACTTGCGGCGCGACAAAACATCCGTATGTTCTCCATCAGGCAATTCAGTATCAACCGCTTTTATCGTGACAGAATCACCTCGATTCATCGCTACAAATACTATTGAATCCCGATAGCGCCGCACATAACAATAGACATCTGAAGTCAAATACTTTTGCCACTGACTGCCCATAGAAAGTGCTGGATTCAGCCGCCGCAATCCTGACAGCAACCGCACATCTCGATAAACCGGCGAATCAGTATCCCACTTTTCCATCATCGGGCGGTTGTAAGGGTCATTTCCCCCTTCTGTATCGTCGTGCAGGTATTGTTCTGTGCCGTAATAAAGGCAGGGAATACCGCGAGTTGTCATAATTAAATTAACAGCCATCTTCAGCATTTCCGGCTCGGGATTTAGCGATTGAAACCGAGGCATATCGTGGTTGTCAATAAACGTAATTAACTCGGTAGCCCCGTAGTAGCGGTGGTCTAAATCAAGGACATCTTGGATTAAATGAAATCCACTTTCAGCGCCTTGCGCCAGCGCCGCCCGAATTGCCACGCACAAACCGAAATCTAAAATACTCATGCCCGATTCGTTGGCAAATTCGACCGATCGATCGTTTCTCGGATCGCTATAAATCCACTCACCAAAGATGAAAACATCCGGCCTGTGCGTGGTAATATCGGCGTTAAATTCCTGCCAAAACCAGATCGGCATATGCTTGACAGTATCGACTCGCAAAGCATCAACACCTCGATCGAGCCACTGTTTGATGGCTGATTTGATATAGTTGCGGTATTCGGGATTGTTTTCATTAAAAGTAGCTAAACCCGAAAGTTCGCAATTTTGTACTTGCCATTCATCTTCCCAGTCTGTAACTTCGCCGTAGTGGTGGTACCAGTGATTTTTATCCTCGTTAAAGTCAGCTATTTTCACACCATCATCGTAAAGTTCGCCTTTTTTGCCGCTAAAATCTGGATTGCTGTGGTTGCAGACAATATCGAGGATCAGTTTCATTTTTCGATCGTGTAATTCGGCAATTAAGCGATCGAATGTGGTATCTCTAGTTTCTTGAGTTTGGTTGAGAGATGGGTTTTCATCTTTACCAATAAACCGAGGATTGAGCCGTTTAAAATCCTTAATCCAGTAGCCGTGAATGGCAGCTTGTTCGACAAATAAGGCTTCTACTTGCTCGAATAAAGGAGTCAACCACAGTGCGGTAACTCCCATGTCTTTTAAGTAATCGAGTTTGTCGATAATTCCTTGCAAATCGCCGCCCCAATATTTGCCCCAGTCTTTAGCTTCTGGATCGTACAATTCGGGGTTAGGACCTTCGCTATTTTCCGGATCGCCGTCGTGAAAGCGATCGACTACGATAAAATAAATTGTTTCTTGGCGGAACTCAATATCTCTGGTGTAGAGAAACTCTAAATCGATTTCGCTTTCTGGTTTAACTTCTTCTACCAGCGACTCAATTTTTGATTCGGGTTCATTAGTTTCGTATTGAGAGGAAGTTTGAGTGGGAGTAACTCGTGCCATAAGATGATTTTTTTGATATTAAGGTCGATCGGTCGATCGCAATTAGAATCAAGGAATTATAGCTTTTGAGACCGACTGTTACAGCATCATACGTAATTTAGCCGTTGATTGACATTCTCCCACCACCAACCGCTTGAGGCGGTATGGTGGGGGATTCTAAAGACTCACGCCCTTAGACTTTCTCTTTCGTCCAGTCGGCTTACTTAGAGGAGTTTCCCCACCTAAGCAGAGGTCGCTCTGTCCAGAGACGTTTCGGGAGTTGTCCTCCCAGCTTCCTGCGTGCCCCGCAGTAGCTAACCCGCGCTCTCTTATGTTTCGTGCGGCGTTTTCATCGCGCGAGGCAATATATCCGCAGTGGGGACATTTATGAGTTCTGGTGCTTAATATTTTCTGCACTTTTTGACCGCAATTCGAGCAATTTTGGCTGGTATAGTGAGGCGGAACAGCTACCGTTACCACGCCAAAAACCTTACCAAAATACTCTACCCACTGACGGAATAACGACCAACTAGCATCGTAGATCGACTTAGCTAGGTGATGGTTCTTCACCATATTTCGCACTTTCAGATCCTCATAGGCTACCAAGTCGTTAGACTGGACTACGCACCTTGCAGTTTTAACTGCAAAGTCTTTACGCTGCCGACTTACTCTGAGATGCTTTCTACCTAGTTTTTCCCTAGCTTTAATTCGATTTCTCGAGCCTTTTTTAGTTCGAGATAGTCTTTTATGTGCCCGTTTTAAAGCGCGTTCTGATTTTCTCAAAAACCTGGGATTCTCAACATTTTGACCGTTAGAGTCCGTATAAAAATGATTTAATCCTACATCCAACCCAATCGTTTTACCTGTTGGCTCCCGTTTCTCTAATCGTTCTGTATTGATACAGAACTGAGCATAATAACCGTCAGCCCGTCTAACTACTCGGATTCGTTTAATCTGTTTGAGTTGGTAGAAATGCAAATCTCGACTACCCCACAGTTTAAAAGTACCAGCTTCAAAGCCATCAGTGAAGGTTAAATACCTTCTGTCTTCTGATAGCTTCCATCCGCTAGTCTTATATTCAACCGAAGCCTGAGTTTGATGCTTCTTGAACTTGGGATATCCCTTCTTACCTTTTACCTTTTTCTTGCAGTTATCGTAGAATCGAGCAATTGCCGACCAAGCGCGTTCAGCACTGGCTTGACGTGCCATACTATTTAGCTTTTTAGCCCAAGGGAAATCGGGACAATTGGCTAAAACAGCACAGTATTTACTCAAATCGTATCTACCTATACCCTGATTTTCTTGCCAGTATTTCAGACAACTATTACGAACAAACCTAGCAGTACGAATTGCCTCATCTAGGGCTTCATACTGTGGTTGCGTTCCTTCTAGCTTTGACTCAAATACTAACATTCTTACGTCAAATTAATTAGTATGATTATAACACGAAAACTTGGGAATAAGTAGAGATTTATTGCTCGCTCCTCACCCACTCCTCCCTTCCTCTGTCTGCGTTGCACACAATTGGTCAGGAGTGGGATTCGTCATTCGCCCGCATTCATCCCGCTACCAACCTTCGGTATGGTGGGGGCATTCTGCGGTTTCTAGGTAAAGTATTGTAGATCGCGGGAGATCGATCGGACATGATATGAGGTACAAGCTCGAACAATTACCAATTACCAATTACCAATTACCAATTACCAATTACCAATTACCAATTACCAATTACTAAAAAGCAACTTCCTGCGGCGATTCATACCCCAGCCGCAGTGAATGCTGCCCAATAATAAGGATTAGCAAAAGGATAGGGTTTGCGGTTGCGAATTTGCTGCAAAGAAGCCTCCGCAATCAGTCGGTAACTTGGCGAAAGCAGGTCAAAAGTTTGCGAAATTTGCGGTTGAAAATCCGCCAGTAGCGCTTCTAATTCCTCTCCAGTCAACTCTCTGAGCCACTTCTGAGCGTCATTGAGGGCGATCGCCACATCCCCTACCTGCAACTTAGGAAACTGTCCCAGATTCTCATAAAACTTGCCCACCAATAACAGCGACGAAACATCGCTCACCTTCCACAAACTGCTGACAACACTAGATGCACCCGCATACAGCAAACCCGCCGGCAAACTCACAAAATCCCCACCATTGCTAACTCCGCCGCCCGCAGTTTCGCAAGCCGATAAAGTGACTAAAAATAATTGCCGAAAATCCAAATTTAAAATTTCTTCCAAACTCAGAAATTCATTATTCAAAAATACGGCAGACTTCAGCGGATGTGCCAAGTTTAACAAACTCGAACCGGCAAAATGAACGCACTTTTTCTGCTGCAAAGGTCCTGTATAATTATTCGTAGCAATCGCACTGGAAACAGTTTGTTTAGTTGCTAGCTTGTGCGACAGAACTTCCGCCACCGGGAAAAACTGGCTGATATGACTGACTTCAATATTGTTGTACAGTGAATCCCGAATCGCAGCGCGCACCGCCAACAACTGCTGCAAGCGCGGCCGGTACCTGCCCGCAGCAGCATTGCGGGCAGCTTGTTTCAAGCGCAATAACTGACAGTTAGGAGCATAGCGAATTCCCGCCCCAAAACGATCGGTCAAATACCGATCGGGCGCGGGAACCTCACCAAAAGACCAACTCTGAGAAAAATCAGAAGCATCAAAATCCGAATTAGTTCGATCGCCCCCAAGAATCCGAAAACCTCCCCCAACCTCCTCCAAACCCTCGGACACCCCCAAAGGCAAAGCGTGGAGGGGCAAAGCGTGCAAAAATCGATGCGGCACGACAATCAGTCGATCGCACTTTTCGGGAACCAGCGCTACAACTCGATCGATTTCCAACAGTACAGCCAAGCGGTTGAGTCGGGCCGGCAGCCGATCGATCCAGCGCCCTTTTTGCCCCGCATAAGCACTGAAATACTCCGCCGCCCAACCTTCCAAAGCCAAAGCATTTTCCGGCGAACACAGGTGAACTGCTGGATATTCCGCACCGGGAATCACGACAAAAGCCACCAATACCTCCCCCAAACTCGCCCAGAAAATCGCCGCCGAATTCTCATCCGGTAGCAATTCTTGAATTTGCTTGAATTCGATCGGCTCAACTTTGCGAACCAAACTGAAGAAAGGATCGATCGCGTTCACCTCTGTCGCGATCGACCCGTCCAACTGCTGCCACAGTTGATTTAAATGCACGAAATCATAAGCAGGCTGCAGATAAGAAGCGGTCAAATCCTGACTTTCATCTCCCGGCGCGATCGCGACTTTGCGCGTTTCCGGAATCCGCTGTTCCTGCTGCTGCTGTTCCGCCGCGATTTCCAATTGCAAGCCCTCCAACTCGGCCCGCAGGGCTGGAGAAATTTCCCCTTTCGGAGTCAAATGGCATTTAGCCAACATTTCTATCAAACTCCGAGCTTTGTAGCGTTCGGCGTACTCCAAGGCCTTAGCATTATAAGCCGGTTGAGCCGTGCCGAGTTCCAAGCAAACTTGCACCAGAGATTTGTAAAGCGCAGTCCAAGTGCGAGTTAATTTCAGCTTGGCGGTACTGGGACGATCGCCCGGAGACAGCCCATCAACGATCGGTTCGCCCCGCAAGAATTCCACAGTCTCCACAGCAGCAGCAAAAATATTGTAAGCCCGCAGCAAATCGCCTTGAGCGCAGTAAGCTTGACCCAGATAAAATAAATTTTGCGCCCAGCGGTGCGGGTAAGTTTCGCGGGTGTAGACTTGACCGGCACTGTGATAGCAGGCGATCGCGTTTTGCAAGTGCGATGAATCCTCTGCATCCGTCAGTTCGCAAAAAGCGCGGCCGAGATCCGTCAGCAGCATCGCCCAGCGCTCCGGAGCGCTATGTTTGGTGTAAACTTGCAAAGCATTTTGATAACAGGCGATCGCGCTGCGAAGGTTGCGGTTTCTTTCCCCCTTCAAATGTTCGCTCAAAGCGCGGCCGAGGTATACGCACAGCATCGCCCAGCGTTCGGGAGTTTTTTGGCGGTTGCAAAACAGCAAAGCATTTTGATAGCAGGAAATCGCCATTTCTAAATTGTCCGCGCGATCGCCCCTGACGCGCAGGTTGTAAGCCCTGCCGAGGTAGGTTTGGATCGAGCTCCAGCGTTCGGGAAACTTGATTTGGCTGTAGACTTGCAAAGCATTGTGGTAGCAGCCGATCGCCATTTCCAAGTTGTCCGCACGATCGCCTTTGACGCGATCGATAAACACCCGCCCCAAATTGCTGTGAGTCGTCGCCCATTGCAGCGGAAAAGCTTCCCGAGTGCGGATTTGCAAAGCTCTTTGATAGCAGTTGACGGCGTATTCGAGATTTTCGGCGCGATTTCCCCGCAGGCGATCGCAAAAAGCGTTTGCCAAATTGTTTTGAGTTGTCGCCCAGCGTTTGGGAAAAGACTTGCGGTTGTATACTTGCAGCGCGTTGCGGTAGCAGCCGATCGCCTGTTCCAGATTTTGCGCGCGATCGCCCGCAAGGCGGCGGCTGTAAGCGCGTCCGAGGTTGTTTTGAGTGCTCGCCCACTCGCGCCCGGAAGCTTCGCGGGTGCGGACTTGCAGGGCTTTTTGATAGCAGGCGATCGCCTTTTCCAGGTTGTCTGCGGGGTCTCCCCGCAGGCGATCGCACCAAGCGCTGCCGAGGTTATTTTGCAGCGTCGCCCACTGTTCCGGGTACTGTTGTAGGGTGCGGACTTGCAGGGCGTTTTCAAAACAGGCGATCGCCTGTTCCAGATTTTGAGCGCGATCGCCCTTGATGCGATCGCTGTAAGCGTTGCCTAAATTATTTTGCAGCGCCGCCCACTGTTCGGGAAATTCCCTGCGGGTAAACACCCTGGCCACTGCTTCGTAACCGGCAATTTCGATTTCTAAATTATTCGCCCTGCTACCGAGGGGAAACCGCCCGATGGCGTTACTAGAGTTGCCGATTTGGGCTGCGATCGCCCTGGCTTGCGCGCGATCGTCTGCCATCGGCAGCAGGGCTGTTGCCCAGCGGCGCAGCAATTGCGCGAAGTTTTGGTCTAATTTATCTAAATTCGCCCGCAGCAGGGGATACAATTTTTGCGGGTCGGGGCTGCGCGCCCCTGCCTGCAATACTTCTGCTAAAAAAATCAGGTAGGCGATCGGACTTACTGCTAATTTTGAATTGCTGCGGGCAACTTCTAGCGGTGCGATCGCCTTTTGCAAGAATTTTGATGCCTTCGTCAAACTTTCCCGCGTTAGTTCTGGCACTTCCAAATACAGCGTTTGCATCAATTCCGAGTCGATCGACTTCGGATCGGCACTCAAAACCAAGTTGATTCCTGAGTCTCCGGAGTGCTCCAGCAGCGCTCGGAGCATATTCACATCTGTATCGCCGCGCTGTTCGTTCATCGTGATTTCGCCGAACTGTTAACGATCGCTGCCTCCGTGAAGCCCATTAAAGCAGGAACCAAGAGCTAATACTATTATTTTGCGCGTCCGTTTTCGGTAAAAGCAATATATCTGTTGCATGAATCTTGGCTGTTAGAGGGAAATCGCAGTTGGATAGTTTGCGATTTTGGCACGAAATATATAGCCTTTCTCGGTAATATGAGGTACATCGCGGGGGTCGGTAATTGGTAATTGGTAATTGGTAATTGCCGGATTGGTAATTTGAGATCGAGTAGTTCAAGGCTATTGTTTCTCTCGCTCCAAACGGCGCACCGCAGCATTACCCATTCCCTCTTTAAAAGATCGACCCGCCCTGACAGCATCGCTGGTGGCGGGTCTCAGTGAAATTACCGTTTTGCTGCAGTAGCAATTGCTGCTTCTACAGCAGCCAGAGCCCGATCGACTTCAGTAGCGGAAACAATTAGCGGCGGGACGAATCTGAGCACTTTCGGCCCTGCGGGTACTAACAAAACTCCAGCTTCGATCGCGGATTTGACGATATCGCTAGATGTGAGTTCGATGTCGGCTTGCAGTTCCATACCGTTAATTAAACCCCAGCCGCGCACTTCGGCGATGATGTTGGGGTATTTAGCTGCAATCTCGTTGAGTCCCGCCCTCAATTGTTCGCCCCGTTCCCGCACGTTTTCCAGCAGATTTTCCTTTTCCAAAGTTTGGCACACGGCCAAAGCTACGGCGCAGGCGAAGGGATTGCCGCCGAAGGTGCTGGCGTGGCTTCCGGCTTCAAATACATCGCAGTGAGATTTGCACAGCATAGCGCCGATCGGGATGCCACCGCCGAGTCCTTTGGCGGAGGTAAAAATATCCGGTTCGATGCCGAGGTTTTCGTAGCCCCAGTGTTTGCCACTGCGTCCCATCCCGACTTGCACTTCGTCGAGAATCAGCAAAATCCCTTTTTCGTCGCAAATTTCGCGAATTCGCTGGAAGTAAGCGAGATCTCCGGGGCGAACTCCGCCTTCGCCTTGCAGCGCTTCTAGCATGATGGCAGCTACTTGGCGTTCGTCTTTATCTAACTCGGCGATCGCGCTTTCGATCGCGGCTGTGTCATTGTAGGGTACGTAGTGAAATCCCGGCACCAACGGGCTAAAGCCCTTTTGATACTTCGGCTGTCCCGTTGCAGTAACCGTTGCCAGCGTCCGCCCGTGGAAACTAGCATGAGCGGTAATGACGATCGGATTGGCAATCTTTAATTTTTCGTGGGCGTATTTGCGGGCTAGTTTAATTGCACCTTCGTTGGCTTCGGCACCCGAGTTGCAAAAGAAGGCTCGATCGGCGCAAGAATGCTCTACCAGCCACTTTGCCAGCTCGCCCTGTACGGGGATATAGTACAGGTTGGAAACGTGGTGCAGGGTCTGAATTTGCTGGGTAACGGCTGCGATCAGGGCGGGGTGGGCGTGTCCCAGAGTGCAGGTAGCAATGCCGGCGACAAAATCGAGATATTCCCGACCTTCAGTATCCCAGACGCGACAGCCTTCGCCCCGTTCTAGAGCGATATTAAAGCGTCCGTAGGTTGACATGACATAGGCGTCGAAGCTTTCGGTACTGAAGGGACTGGCTGCTATTTCCACTAACGGTTCTTTCAGTAAAGTTTCTGGACTCACGAATTTCTCCTCAAATAGTTGAGAGTTGATAGTTGATAGTTGGCAGTTGACAGCGATTGTCTGTTGGCTGTTTCGTAATTGTCCGCTGTTGGTCTATCTATTGTCCACTGTTTCAGAATTGTCTGCTGTCAGTCTGTCCGTTTTAGGCTGTTATGGTAGGGATTTAAATCTAAGCATCAAAGCAATGTGCAGAAACAGCGGGGGTTAAAAACCATTACTATTTGGTCGGGAACCGGGTTTGTTGGCGAAAATCCTGCACCCGCGCCTGCAGGTTCGATAAAAAATCCAGTGTCTTTGGGTTGATGCGATCGGGACTGTTTTGTCATAAAATCGTAACAGCCAAAGCAATTAATTCCCGATCGATCTACTGATGAGTTATTACATTTCTCCGACATTTCTCGATAAAGTTGCGGTACACGTAACCAAGAACTTTTTAAATTTACCGGGGGTAAGAGTTCCGTTAATTTTGGGAATTCACGGCCGCAAAGGAGAAGGCAAAACTTTTCAATGCGAACTGGTTTTCCAGCGGATGGGTTTTGAACCGGTGATGATATCTGGCGGCGAATTGGAAAGTCCCGATGCCGGAGATCCTTCCCGTTTAATTCGCTTGCGCTATCGCGAAGCTGCGGAACAAATTCGAGTGCGCGGCGAAATGTGCGCGATTTTTATTAACGATTTAGATGCGGGTGCCGGTAGGTTTGATTCTACTACTCAATATACAGTAAATACTCAGATGGTAAATGCCACTCTGATGAATATTGCCGACAATCCAACTAACGTGCAGTTACCGGGAAGTTATGACGATACTCCGCTGCATCGAGTGCCGATTATTGTAACGGGAAATGACTTTGCTACTTTGTACGCGCCGCTGATTCGCGACGGGCGGATGGAAAAGTTTTATTGGGAACCGAGCCGCGATGATAAAATCGGGATTGTTGGAGGTATTTTTGAGTCGGACAGATTGTCGAAAGCCGATATTGTAGCGTTGGTTGACAATTTTTCGGGACAGTCGATCGACTTTTTTAGTGCATTGCGATCGCGCATTTATGACGAACAGGTTCGCGAG
Organism: Richelia sp. CSU_2_1; assembly: GCA_012034575.1. GTDB lineage: Bacteria > Cyanobacteriota > Cyanobacteriia > Cyanobacteriales > Microcoleaceae > Microcoleus. The sequence goes on from JAAUPF010000036.1 coordinate 31,952, forward strand.
TTCATCCACAAAATCGGCATCGAAAAAGTTTCTAAACGTTTGGTCAACAGTTTGGAAAGCCAGCCGGATTTTGCCAACCCGAATTTCAGTCTCGCTCATTTAGTAGAAATGGGCAACTTGATGGTCGGGCAACAAAAGCGGATTCAAGAAATGCGCTTAGTCGATGAATACAATCAATCGCGCTTGTTCAATCTGAAAACACCGGAAAAAGTTACTGCCGAATTTCCGGCACAAGTTCCGACTCAAAGTCAGTTAAACGACCCGTCGTCTAAATATTATAAAGCTTATGCGGCACCCGCTGCTGAAGTTGGTAACGGTCATGTTTCCCGGCTGAGTTCTGAGGTATTGGAACAAGTGCAGCAGTTGTTAGCGCAAGGCTGTAAAATCGGCATGGAATATGCAGACAACCGCCGATTTAAAACTGGTTCGTGGCAAAGTTGTGCGACAATTCAAACAGCGCAAGAAAAGGAAGTTGTGGCATCTGTGGAAACTTGTTTGGCGGAACACGAAGGCGAATACGTGCGCTTGATTGGCATCGATCCGAAAGCGAAGCGGCGGGTAGTAGAAACGATCGTTCAGCGACCGAATAGTTAGGGCTTGCCCAAAAGAAGTCCGATCGTAGAATCAGCTTGTGTTTCAATCTTTTTGGTACAGGTATCGAGTGCAATAGCTACAAAGAAAGGGAACTCTTAATACCAATTTTTTATGAGGCCCCGTAGAATTCGATCCCCCCTAACCCCCCTTAGGAAGGGGGGAACAAGATTCTTCTCAAAGTCCCCCTTCTTAAGGGAAGCCACTGCGATCTTGGGAGGCAGTGGGGTAAAAAATCTCTGAATTTACGCTCTCTGGTAGGCGGGGAAAATCGGAAAACCATAGCACTCAAATATCGTACAAAACTGTAGCAAAAGTGTCTATTCCCTATTCCCTGTTGCCTATTCCCTATAGAACTCAAATATACCGGGACAATTCAAACTCCTGCCCTGTATGGATTCTGGTGTTACTACCAGTACCCGATCGAATCATCGGGAATCTTAAGCTGAAAAATTAATTCTGCCGTCGCGCAAAATAGGCAAACAGGTTTTACTTTTTTCAAAGTAACAAAATCGGGTTTACATCCGGGTTAAATACCTCCGATCCCTGCCTACCTTCACCCCCTAAAAGCTTCCTTAAGAAAATCTTAAGAAAATATAACGAATACTCATCAATCTTAGTATTGACTTACTTGGTTAGCTTTTGATACTGTTAGTTCTCAAGACAAGTTTCAAAAAACTCACGCAACAAAAGTTCGGTATAATAAAAAAGATTGAGTCCTCGCTTTCTCCCAAAACATCAAAGCGCTGAGAGTGTTTGGTGGATAGCCAGCGCAGGGGATTTGTGCTTGACAATATACCGCATGAGTTGCAGTTGAATTTGAACTTTGTGGAAAATCAGCGTGGAAAATTAGCTCACTACAAGCTCGCAGTTTAAAGCGAAAGGGGAAACTATGCAATTACTCCAAGAGCATAAAGCATTTAGCAAGGTCTTGTCAAAAATGATTGCCCAATCTTGGTGCGATCCGACTTTTAAACAAGAGTTCATCAACAATCCTGAAAGCAAATTTGCAGCAGCAGGAGTGATGATTCCCGAGAATGTCAACCTGCAATTAGATCCCTCAGCCTGCGGCAATTTGAAGATCGAACAAATTTTTGACGAGCTGAACAACTCTCCCGCATTTACCTACACGGTTCCCCTCGCTGCCAAAGCGGGCGATGTTGCAGAAGAAAATTTAACAGCGTGGACTGGAAAAGGAGAAATTCCACTAATTCCAGGCTCTTGCTGCTAATTCGATCGCCCGCAATTTAGGTGCAATTTTTTTAGCAGTTTTCTCAAGGGAGAATGGCACCGAATAAAGCAGAAAAATAGTGCACGATTTTTCTGCTTTATTTTCAAACTACAGCTTTGCTCGCACAAATTGGCACCGAGAATCAGCTTCTACCGCATTAAGGGGAATGCTCAAAAAACCACAATTTAAACGCTGTTTTCATTTAGAAACAGTTGAATCAGAAGGCGTCTTTCTGTTATCCGAGCAAGACGCTTTTTTTCTTGGAGACCGGATTTACCAGGAGTTAATACCTGCGATCGACGGTATCAATACTGCAGATGAAATAGTCGATAAACTAGAAGATAGAATTCCGGCAGCAGAAATTTACTACGCTCTCATGCAGATGGAGCGCAAAGGCTATATTGTCGAAGCTGACAGCTCTTTACCGGAGGAAGCAGCCGCTTTTTGGGAAGGGTTGAATGCCAGCCGCGACGCCAAACACCGCCTCCAAACAACCAAAGTAGCTGTCAGGGCGATCGGCAATCTCATTTCCGACAAAATCTTCGATCGATTAATTCACAATTTAGAGTCGATCGGCATTCAAGTAGCGGAATTCGGAGACATCGAAATTGTTCTGACAGACGACTACCTCCAACCAGATTTAGATGCTTTCAACCAAAAAGCATTGCAGTCCGATCGCCCTTGGATGCTAGTCAAACCCGTCGGCCAAGTTATTTGGCTCGGCCCCATATTGCATCCCGGCAAAACGGCCTGCTGGGAATGTTTAGCTAAACGCCTGCGAGACAATCGCCCTGTTGAGAGTTTTATTCAAAAACGCCTCAACATTGCCACAGCTTTTCCCACTTCCAAACCAGTTTTACCGACGACGGTGCAAACTGCATTGAGCCTCGCTGCAACCGAAATAGCCAAGTGGATTGTTACAGGAGAAAACCAGCAACTAACGGGACAAATTATTACCTTAGACACGCAAACTCTTGACAAACAAACTCACGTTGTTCTCAAGCGGCCGCAGTGTAAAAGTTGCGGCAATCCCGAATACTGGTTGCCCCGAAATCCCGTACCCGTTGTTCTCGAAAGCCGGAAAAAAAATTTCACGGCCGACGGCGGGCACCGCAGTTCTTCTCCGGAAGCCACTATCAAAAAGTACGGACATCAAATCAGTTCGATCGCGGGTGTAGTTCGGGCCCTAGTCCCGCTACCGTCACGAGGCACAGATTTAACGCCCAACTACGTAGCCGGACACAACTTTGCGATGATGTCCGACAGTTTGTACTTTTTGCGCGAAAACGTCCGTGGCCAAAGCGGGGGGAAAGGCAAAACCGACGCCCAAGCCAAAGCTAGCGGATTTTGCGAGGCTATAGAACGTTATTCCGGCGTATTTCAGGGCTACGAAATTCGGAAAACCGCCTCCTATCTCGACATGGGAGAAGCGGCGGTGCACCCCTACGAGTGCATGATGTTCAGCGATTGGCAGTACGAAAACCGCGCTGCATGGAACGATACGTGCGATCGGCCTCAAATAGTCCCAGAACCCTTTGACGAAACCAGAAAAATTGAGTGGACTCCCCTGTGGTCTTTAACTCACCAAACCTGGAAATATTTGCCAACAAGTTATTGCTATTACGGCTACCAGTCAGGAGACAAACCTTTTTGCATTGCCAACTCCAACGGCTGCGCTGCGGGCAATAATTTAGAAGAAGCAATTTTGCAAGGGTTTATGGAATTAGCCGAACGCGATGCCGTTTCTATCTGGTGGTACAACCGGATTCAAAGACCGGCAGTCGATTTAGAAACTTTTGGCGATCGGTATTTTCAAGACCTGAAAGCTTACTACCAAAGCATCGATCGATCGCTCTGGGTTATAGACATCACCTGCGATTTGAACGTTCCGACTTTTGCGGCAATTTCGGCAAGAACAGACAAATTATTTGAAGATATTCTTTACGGTTTCGGAGCTCATTTCGATCCAAAAATTGCCGTCAACCGGGCGCTCACTGAGGTCAACCAATGCCTTCCCGCAGTTTCTGGAACTAACGCAGAGGGCAGTGTGAAATATCCAGAAGCCGACAAATTAGCTAGTTCTTGGTGGAAGACAGCAACGCTGAAAAATCAGCCTTATTTAGTTCCCGATTCGAGAGTCAAACCTAAAACTTATGCCGACTTTACCCAGCTAGCCAGCGACGACATCAAAACCGATGTTATGACTTGCGTCGAAATCGCTCAAAAACTGGGAATGGAAGTCTTAGTTTTAGAGCAAACTCGTCCCGATATCGGACTGAATGTTGCCCGAGTTGTCGTTCCCGGACTGCGAATGTTTTGGAAAAGATTGGGGCCCGGTCGCCTTTATGACGTGCCGGTTAAATTGGGTTGGCTGGCTGCACCTTTACCGGAAGCACAACTCAATCCGTTTCCAATTTGGTTCTAAAACAGTTGACAGTTGACAGTTGACAGTTGACAGTTGACAGTTGACAGCGAAAACATTTCGATCGAAACCCAACCCGCAAAACTTTTCGCCGGTTTGTAGTGAGGACTTCAGTCCGCATTCAACCGATCGCGAGCGGGGATGCTCGCACTATCAACTATCAACTATCAACTCTTCCTTCTGCCTTCTGATGACTCACAAAAGGGAAAATTAATGTTACAAGGTTACAAAATTCTTGATGCTGACAGCCACGTCATAGAGCCGAACGAAATGTGGGAAGAATACCTCGAACCCGCATTCAAAAGTTTTGCCCCCCAAAAAGAACAATTTGCGATCGCCCAAGGTCGATCGAGCCGAGTTATCGAGATCGATTTATTTGAACCAGAGTTCCAAAACCTGATAGTTGCCGGTGAAAAAATTTACTACAACATCTCCGATGACGTATGGAAAGATGGTGGCGACAAAAATCCCAAAAATAATTCAGGTCAATATGTTTTCCGCGAATTCGATCCTGCATCTCAAATTAAAGCTATGCAGAAACTGGGAGTCGATCTGGCATTTCTCTATCCAACGGCCGGACTTTGGCTGCTAGCAATTGATACAATGGAACCGCAAGTAGCAGGAGCATTCACCCGCGCTTACAACAATTGGCTGCGAGATTTTTGCAGTTATAATCCCGAAGTTCTTAAGGGTGTCGGTGCAATAAACCTGCACGATCCTGGAGAGATGGTATCAGAATTGCGGCGGATCGCAGAATTCGGTTGGAAGGCTGTTTATCTGCGCCCGAATCCGGTAAAAGGAAGGTTGTTGAGCGATCGAGCTTACGAAGAATTCTGGACGGAATGCGAGCAGTTAAATATTGCTGTCAGCTTGCATGAAGGTACTCACAGCCGATTGCCTACTGTCGGTTCGGATAGATTTCACACGCGGTTTGGAATGCACGCTTGTTCGCATCCAATGGAACAGATGATGGCATTGCTAGCTTTAATTGAAGGAGGAGTTTTAGAACGCCATCCTAACTTAAAAGTAGCGTTTCTAGAATCAGGCTGCGGGTGGCTGCCTTATTGGCTGTGGCGGTTGGATGAAGAGTACAGAAACCTAGCTTGGGAAGTCAGAGACAATGTGAAAATGAAACCTTCCGAGTATTTTCAGCGGCAGTGTTTTATTTCTGTCGAACCTTCGGAGCCTTACCTGCCAGAAATTATCCAATATATTGGTGAGGATAATTTGATTTTTGGCACCGATTACCCTCATATTGACTATAATTCGGATATTACCGTTGAAGCTGTCAGTCTGGAAGAGCGACTTTCCAAACAAATCGTGCAGAAAATTCTTTGGGATAATCCGAAGCGTTTTTACAGCATCTAGACAGTCGATCGGGAGTTTTGAGTTTTGAGTTTTGAGTTTTGAGTTTGTAGTTGAAAGATAGTTGAGTTAAAAGAAAGTTGAGAGTTGACAACTGACTGTTAAGGGTTGTATGCCTTAATGGGGCGAACGCGATTATTTTGGGGTAGGGACACGGCAATGCCGTGTCCTCTTATATGTGTTTTGAACAAGTAAATCCAATTCCAAATCTAAAATTTAAAATCTAAAATCTAATATGTGTTTTGCACAAGTAAATCCAATTCCAAATCTAAAATCTAAAATCCCATGATTCCCTCATTCATCCTGAATTTTAAGCAAGAAATTTGCTTAGAAGAAACTGCATCTACAACCGTTTTGCAAACCCCGATCGCCCGCCTGGATATCTCGCAACTTTCCCCCGGAATGCAAGCAGTAATCCGCCTCCTTGCTACCTCAGGAGCGACGGAGGAAGAACTTAGCGATTTAGTGTTAGAAACCGACGGCTTCAACGGGCTAAATAAATTTAATTACTACTTGCAAAACTTTCAAGAATCTGGTCTAATTTCTCAGACAATTTGCGCCGATGGATTGCCGATCGCGACGATCGTTCCCTTGCTATCGGGTTGTCAGTTTCAGTTCCTAGAAGCCGTTCTCGATCGCTCTTACATTCTGTCACGCTTTGCCTATTGTCGCAGCGACAGAAACCAAATAGTTATCGAATCTCCGCTTGCTCAAATGCAGGTTGTTTTAAGCGATTGGCGGGGAGGAGCAATTTTTAGTTTGCTTTCCAACTCTCAAAGTTGCAGTCAATTGAGCGCGCAAATCCCGACTATTTCAGAAGCAATTGTACGTGCATTCTTGGGAATTTTGTTGAGTGCGGGAATGCTGGAAGAAGTTAAACAAAGCGAACCGCCGATCGAAAGCGAAGCATTACAACAATGGGAATTTCACGACTTGCTATTTCACGCCCGCAGTCGCACCGGGAGGCACAGCAACCCGGCCGGCAAAACCTATCGGTTTCAAGATAAAATTGCCTCGCTGCCAGTCGTAAAAGTTCGGGAGTTTAAGGAAACTATTCAACTTTACAAACCGGAACTCGATCGATTAAAAACAACAGATCGCCCTTTTACGTGGGTTTTAGAAGAGCGAAAATCAATCCGCAGCTACGGAAAACAGCCGATAACTGACCAACAATTAGGCGAATTTCTGTATCGATCGGCGAGAATGAAAAATACCTTCAGCAACGGCACGATGGAATGCAGCAACCGACCTTATCCCAGCGGCGGTGCTTGTTACGAATTAGAAATTTACACGGCGATCGCCCGCTGCGAAAATATTCTACCAGGCTTTTACCATTACTGCCCTCAAAACCATTCGATCGGCTTCGTTAGCGAACTTAATGAAGCTGTAGAAAAGCTATTAAAAGCAGCCGGAAATTCCACGGGCGAACCAGCCTTCGCACCCCAAATTTTAATTATTTTAGCTGCGCGTTTTCCCCGAGTTAGCTGGGCTTACGAATCGATTGCTTACGCTCTAATTTTAAAAGCTGTAGGGGCGCTTTACCAAACAATGTATCTTGTAGCAACAGCAATGGATTTAGCACCCAGCGCGATCGGCTGTGGCAATGCCGATTTATTTGCTAAAGTAGCCGGTACTGATTATTATGCCGAATCATCGGTTGGAGAATTTATTTTGGGCAGCATTGACAGTTGAGAGTTGAGAGTTGGGCGAAGTGTAGCGGAGGGATTGGACATTCTCTCAATCTGCCAATTTCTCAATCTAACGATCTCTCAATCTAACAATCTGAATATTTCTCAGTATAATACCATTTTTCCAAAAGGATGCTACGATCGATAGCTCTTGAGGTTTAACTAATACAATCGATCTACTGTTGCAGGATTTTAGAAAACTGGTATGATTTTTTTGCGCCGCTGGCAGAGGATTAGGCGATCGCACTATAAAATAAAGAGGTAAAGAACCCAGACTTGGCATTAAATCCAGGCTGGATATCCAATTATTAGCAATCAAGATATATTATAATAAAGGGTGTTAATCCTTTAGGAAACAGGGATTGTCAGTTTTCCGTAAAGTTACTCTATGGCGAATTCTATGGAATTTGACTTGCGAAAGGCAATCAATGCAATTTCAGATGTTGTCCAAAATCGACCAGCTCCTATTCGCGAGTTTGACCAAATCTACATGAAGGTTGCCGATATGGTGATCCAAGCAGAGTATGTAGCTCGTGTTTTTGACAATAAGGATGTCGTATTTGTTGGGGATGGTGATGGAATTGCACTGTCTACAGCTCATTTGAAAGCTCAAAACGTCATCAATTACGGACCAAATTCGATCGCTGTGCTTGATTTTGACGAGCGCATCGTGAATTCAGTGAGGCGATTTGGTGAAAAACTTTATCCAAAAATAGAGGTTTCAGCATACCTTTATAATGTAGCAGAAGCCTTGCCACCAAAGCATTTTGGTGCATATGAGGGGTTTCACATCAATCCGCCTTGGGGAGCAAGCAACGGTGGAGAAAGCGTCATTGCCTTTTTCGAGCGTGGCAGTCAGGCAACTAAGGAGAAAAGCTTGGGCATAGTGGTTATAGCGGACGATCCCGATCTACCTTGGACTCAGGAAGTATTGCGCGATACACAACGCCGTGCTTTTGAACTTGGATACGTCGTGTCCGAAATGCTGCCGCAGTTGCATAGTTATCACCTCGATGACGCACCGGATTTGCGTTCGTGTTCGTGTTTATTTCGGCGTATCGATCCCAATTCTATGCAGTCCAGATCCGAACCTCTAGATTTAGAAAGACTGGATAATTTTTACGGCAAGAATTCTCCATTACGCTTTCGATACGTGCGTCAACGGACAACTTTGAATCAAGGTCGAGAATCCGACCAATTATACATACTTGAAAAACTTGAGGTGAACGATGAACGAAACGATTAAGAATGCAGGTCTGATATTTATGAAAGTCGGTTTGCACGCGCAAGAGAGCATCGAAGACATCATCCAACGCAAACAACGTGAGTTTGAAGAGACAGGTTCGATTTTTTGGGGCTATGGTGGTAATACCTGCCATCCTCTGCATATGGTTCAACCTTTTGCAAAAGAGGTAGAAGCAAGTGGCAATCAAGTTCTTATTGTGATGCACAAAATGAACTCTAAACACGCTGCTCTGCCAGAAATTGCCAAAGAGTATTGTGATGATGGGGTGAGTTGGCAACCAATTCCCAAAGGGATAGAAGTCCGTGGCTCGCGTTTTGCATTAGTTTTGGATGAGCTTCGCCCGAAGGAATTCGACTTGAATCTAGGCGAACTACAGGTTGGAGTTGGTCCTAGTCGCGGGCGTACAGCAGATAAGTATTTGAGAGGTCAGGCAGATAAAGGATGCTTTCTTTACAAGCCTTCAGAACGATCGATTGAAGAGAATGAACCGATAGTCAAACATATCGATCTTGTTGCTCGCGTAAAGGCACCATATGCAGTTTTCCTTAGAGATTAACCGGATGGTACATAAAGCAGAGTACCAGTTATACTGCGCAAGTCACGAATGCAAGAATTCAAGCCCTCCTTAACTGATTCAAAATCAGCCGGGACTGTTACCCCAAACACGATTTTCAGCGTCATGTCAACATCCGGTTTTGCTCTTACACGTTCTTGGATAAGGGTAAATTGAAACTCAGCCAACATTAAGAATAGCACTTCCACTGAAACTACACGACCTGCTAGCGCTTTGGAGGCATCAGCGACAGAATCATTAGAGCAAAGTGCCTTAAGAGATCGCTTGTCACCTGTAATTACGAGTGTATTGCTGTTAGTAGCACCCACTGCAAACAGTGATGCTTCTCCAGAGTCAATATTTGGCACAGCGTTCAGTAAGTCCCATAAATCCGGATCGGCTAATCCAGCATCCAATATATTAGCGGTTTGAAGGAATGCTTCCAGCCTGGTGGCACTTTCCTCATCTTTACAAAACTGCAAGCGATTGTTATGAGGCAAGAGCTTATATTTAGCAGTTGTAAGTACGATCGCATCGGTTGAATTGCACTCAAATAAAGCTATGGCTTCATCAAGCAGCCCGTAACGCGCAAGTTTGAGTAAGACATCATTATCTATCAGAATCGGCTGACCCATGAGCTACCTTAAAACAACGTCTGAACCAGTAACCCTGGCAAGGAACTCGATGGTGTCCGTTGGTATTGCTTCAAGGTCAATACCACCCCACATCGCTTCAGTGATAACCTCTGATGCAGGCGGATTCTTACCCTGTAACACCTTCGCTGCCTCAATACCCATACCCCATTTGCCGGACTGATTCGCAAAATTCAACACTATATGGCCGGGATCGATTTGGTTTGCCTTACCAAACTCATATGCTGTATCCGCCAAATCCATAAAATTAGCCCGATCCGCCAAGGTGTAAGTGACATTTTCCCTGCCCTTTAACAACTCGCTCGCGAACCTATCTGCTGCACTTTCGTCTGAATCACGATCCTTGAAGATATATGAGTCTTCACTCATTTCCTCATCGACCAATATTGTGCCAGGAATTATATGCCCGAGCGCTATGTGAGCTATTTCGTGAGCTAAGATAAAGAGTTGCCACGCCCAAAGCGGTGACGTTTTTGACAAAATAATGACAGGTCGATCGCTCGTATAAACCACCATGCCATCCATCTTCGCCACACCTTGACCGAGTTCTGCTAAATAAACAACTGGTATGCCATGCGACCAACAGGTCATCAACAAATTTCTTAGCCCCAGCCATTTACCTGGAAAAGAAGCAAGCACCTCTTGGCGAAGATTGGCAGCACTACCTACAAACGGAACGAAGGCCACTCTGCAAGCTGATGCAACAGATTCAGCAACGCTAACAGCAATTGATGTCGCAGCCGTTAGGTTCTTTGACTTTTTCGGAATTGCTCTCTTGTACTTGATGTCACGTCGCCGAAGTAATTCAACTCGCGGATTCGCAGCGAAAAGAGTGCTCGCACGAAGACCCAATCGCTTTGCCAGAATTGCGGCAATCTCCGATGACACTGTAGCATCTGATAGTACTTCCGGTGTCACCCACTCTGGCAGCAAAATATTTTGCAGGCTGCGGGGGAAGCCAGCAGACTCCAGCGAGCCAAAAATCATTTCAATCTGGCGATCGGGTGCGCTCAAGTGAATCTCCTACTATGTCATCTATAATTTTCTGTCTAGTCTTTCAATTTTTATGATAACCTGAACAACGCTTGTATACCCGCGGGTAAGATCTAATCACTTAGAGACACCTATGACAATGAACGAGTTACCACCGACATTTTGCTGGACAAAAATGGGTACTGAAGCCAGCGAAGATTTGACAGCAATTATTCGCAGGAAGGAATGGGAACGGCAGTCGCGTAACGGATTCTTTTTATGGGGTATCGGTCAGTCTCTGGGTGAAAACGCCAAATTTGCCACTCGTGACATACCGTCTTTGCGTGCGATTTTTTCTCCAATGCCCAGCAAACCAAAAGCTATCGATGTAGCACCGACCGGGGTAGTCTTGTGGAACGCATGGGTTGACGCACGAGGACAAATACGACAATTACCAATTCACTACTTTGTCACTAGCCGTGCCTCTTTGCCTTCGGGCAGAAAAAAGGAGAATCATTACGCCCTAGTGTGTTTTTCTAACAAACCCTTAGATGCACAGCAAGAAGATACCTGCATCGATCCTCGCCACCTTCGTAACATCGCAACTAATAAACCTCTCGGACCATCACAGGTGACGGCTGTTGTGCGCGTCTTGAACCAAATAGATAAAACCTGCGATCCTAAAAGCTATTCAGTTAGCTTTATTACCGAACTCCGTCCTCCTTACTGCGTGCAACTAGCCCAGCCAGTGCTGCTAGAGGCGAGCGAACTCGTTGATATTAAAGAAATTTCAGCAGAGGGCGACCTCGAATCGTGGAATACTCTGGTAAAAAGTTTGCGTTCCCGTACAGCCGATCGGGTAGATTGGGTTCAATGCACGCTGGACTTGGGTGAACTCTCTATGCCCCTTGATTGGGAGGATAAAGTAAATTTTTTAGCTCTTCAATAATTTTATCGAAAAGCTCAAAAAAGTTGAGCGATCTAGCTAATCAGCAACAAAAATAGATTTAGTTGCTGCTTGGCTTAATAGTATCTTCAAATCGCCAAAAGAAGGTGAAGTTCTCTTTAATGTAATGCCACTTCTATCTTGCGCGAGTCACGATCGTGTGAGAAGATTGAAAAAATATAGGAACTCAGGAGCGACAATTCTTGGTAACAATTAAATGTCGGGGTATTACCTTCACCAATATTCAAGCCGTAATCTTCGACAAAGACGGCACTCTAGAGGATTCTCAGGAGTTTTTGAGAAATTTGGGGATTAAACGATCGCGCCTCGCAGATGCTCAAATTCCCGGCGTTGGAGAGCCGTTGCAAATGGCTTTTGGTATCGAAGGCGACAAAATTGACCCCACGGGTTTGATGGCAGTGGGCAGCCGCAAGGAAAATGAAATTGTTGCTGCGGGATATATTGCAGAAACCGGCAGGGGATGGTTAGAATCTTTAACTATTGCGAGGCGCGCTTTTGATGAAGCAGACCAAATGTTAAAAAATGTCCCGGCTTCTCCGATGTTTGCCGGCAGTTTGGAAACAATTAAATATCTGGCAGAAGCGGGTTTGAGACTGGGAATTCTTTCGGCGGCGGCAACGAAAACAGTGCAGGAATTTGTCAAAAACCACGAATTAAGCGAGTGGATTCAGTTAGAAATGGGAGTTGATTCAACGGAGTTGAACAAACCAGATCCGAAATTGTTTTTGCAAGCTTGCGATCGCCTCGGAACAGATCCGGCAGCAACTTTGATGGTGGGAGATTCGGCAGGCGATATTCAGATGGCTAAAGATGCGGGCGCGGCAGGCTGTATCGGGATTTGTTGGGGGAAAGCCCAAGTCAGCCATTTAGAAAAAGCTGATGTGGCGATCGCATCTTTGGCGGAAATTGAAATTTTAGCCGGTTGAGTGCCGGATAAGTTCGATCGCGCTTCATATATTAAAGCTGGTATTTTAAGGCGGGTAGATTTGAGCAAGTTCGCAATTGCGGAATCCTGCAGGCTTTACCGACAGTTGGCAGCCTCGGGAAATCAGAAGGCAGGCGATCGAGAGATCGCATTTTTACTTGGCAGCGATGATAAACTGGCTTGAGAAACAAGCAGACGAACTTATTTGAAGAGATAATATTTAATTATGCGCTGGAGTGCAAATATAGCAGTATTTCGGTTTGGAGTCGCACTTCTGAGCGCGCTTTCCACTCCTTGCTTGGATGCCAATAAAGCTATATCCCAAACTGTCGATATTTCTCAATTGCCTGCTGCCACTGCCGATCCGACAGCTACCGGATCGATCGCGCTGACACTGCAAAAACCGGAAATTAACCTGGATAAAAACCCGATCGATTTAGTTGCAGCCAGCGATATCGCCAACAGTCAAAATACTTATTCCACAATTGATGAAATTGATGAAACTGTTGTCGCTGCGCCAATATTGCCTGCTGCAAATGAGTGCGCCAACAGCCAAGATGCCCCTGCCGCCCTTGATGAAACAATCGGCGCTGCGCCCATCTGGCCCGCATCCAGCCAACTGACTGACAGCAATGAAAAATCTCAAAACCAGCCAAACAGCAACTTTTTAGCCCAAAACCCACCGACTGCCCCAAGACAATCTGCCCAAGATCGACGATTCAAATCGCGGATCTCTTCGTACCGCCGCCCTCCGCGCAACCCGATCCCAACCGCGATCGCTTCCTGCAACCAACCCCGCAGCCACTCCCGGAAC
>JAAUPF010000226.1 GCA_012034575.1 Richelia sp. CSU_2_1
TCAAAGATGGTAAATTGAATGGCAAAGGAGTTTATACTTTTGCTAATGGCAACCGTTATGAAGGAGATTTTGCTGACGGGAAGATGAGCGGGAATGGAGTTTACGTGTTTGCGAATGGCGATCGCTGTGAAGGTGAATTTCGCGAGGGCCAGTTTAGCGGTAAAGGTAGGTGTATTTATGCTAATGGCGATCGCTATGAAGGTCAATTCCTTAACGGTCAAAAACACGGTCAAGGTTCCTACATTTATGCAGATGGCACTAAGGTAGAAGGAAGTTGGCAACAAGGTCAAATTCAAAAATAATCTTCGGGACGATCGATAGTACACCCGCTTATCGAACAATCCCCCCCAAGGACACGGCAATGCCGTGTCCCCTACCGGCGGTTTCTGGAGTACCTCATTTACCTGAAATTTGCTGTAAGAATAACAGGGTTACTATACCTGGATTAGTTTTGATACTGCGAACTTAAGTTTAAATAAAGATAGTTCGTAGTGAGGACTTCAGTCCGCCAGACTGGGAATTGCAGCAGCAATATCGATCGCGATTTTTTCCAGCAATGGTTGGTACTCATCTATAATGCTGTGCGTTATTGTGCGATCGTTAAACAGCACTTCCACATTAATATTTTCCGAACCTGCAACATTTCGCAGTCCTTCTATATCTGGATTGTTGGTAACTGTCTGATAGTAATTGATGCCTTTTTTAACCTGTTCCGGTAGCTTGCTGAGGTCAACAAGTTCTATTAAATCAGCAGCAGCCAAAGCATTAATAATTTGCAATCCTCCTAATGCAGCTTCGATCGATGGTGTGAGTCGCGAGGAAATTAACTCGTCAAAAGTGCGATAATCAATAAATTCAGGTAATGGCTGACCTCCAAGAACATTACCGGGAGTTGCAAATAATTGAGGAAACTGTTCGGCAATTTTGCGGGGGCTAATAATTTGCTCTAACGCGGGTCGGGAAACCGGGTCAATTTGAATTAGCAAATCGACTGCATAAGGCGGCAGTTTTGGAACTAATTCTACCACTGTATTCGCTCCCGCACTGTAACCAATTAAGACAATATTTCTCGGTTCTTCAAAGCTGTTGATATAGTCCACTGCTTCTTGCAGTTCAAATTCGCGAAAAACTTGGCTGTTAAATGAGAATTCAGAATCTCCAGCAAACAGAGTTTTAAGTCTTGTTTCGAGAGTATCCATCCCCGATGCGGTTCCTAAAAACCCGGCTGACTCGGATTCGGCAGTTCCGCGAAACAGCAAGACACTAACTCCCTGCTTTTTAACAGCGCAGCGTCCTTCTTGAGAACCAGATGTCACAAAGTGTTCTAAAGCCTGTCTGTTGTCAAAACCAGCAGCTACTAGATCGGGATTGTTTGCTAAATAATTGCTGACATCGAAATCATGTGACGAGGCGCGCCCTTCATCAATTCCAAATTCCACAAAGTGTTCGATTCCTGTCAGTTCATCTGTTTCTAAAGCAGCAGCTATCTCTGGATTTTGAGATAAATAATAGCTGTTGTCGAATACCGGGCTGGGGTTTCTTTCCTCAAAAGCACCAAATTCAATAAAGTGGTCAAATCCACTACAGAAAAACCCTGTAGCTAGTGCTTCTGCTACACCAGGATTTTGTGCTGCATAAAAGTTAGAATCAAAAAAGGGCTGGGATTCCTGCCCTCGCATTTTCCAAACTTCAGGAAATGATCGAATCCGCTGCTAAAAACACCTTGTTCTACTGCTGCCGCGACACCGGGATTTTGGTTGAGATAAAATGCAGCGTCAAATAACAGGTTAGCATCCAACATTTTTTACCCCTTATCAAACTTCAATTTTCCAGCTTCTGGCTTGTTGTCGATCGCTCCAAAAGCGACTGTAAAGATTGCCGTTTTTAATTAATTCGCAGTGCTTGCCGCCTTCGACAATTTGGCCATTTTCAATTACCAAGATGCGATCGGCATTCTCGATCGTTGAAAGTTTATGAGCGATGACAATTAGCGTTTTTGACTTCACCAAAGAGTCGATCGCCTGTTGAATTAGCAACTCATTTTCCGGGTCGATCGATGCTGTAGCTTCATCTAACAACACAATAGGGGCATCTTTTAAAATGGCGCGGGCGATCGAAATTCGCTGCTTCTCTCCGCCAGAAAGATTTGCTCCACCTTCACCGACGACAGTGTTATATCCGTCGGGTAATTCTAAAATAAATTCGTGACACCTTGCTGCTTTTGCTGCTGCTTCCACTTGCTCTTGGGATGCGTGAGAATTACCAAACTTGATATTGTTGAGAATAGTGTCGTTAAACAAGTAAACATCTTGAAACACTATGCTAATATATGACAGCAACGTATCACTTTTTAAATCTTTGACATTTACTCCACCTATTAGAATATCGCCATTACTGACATCCCAAAACCGAGCAATTAAGTTGCTAATAGTTGTTTTTCCCGAGCCAGAAGGGCCGACAAGTGCCGTTACTTTCCCCTGTTTTGCAGTGAAGCTGATGTTTTGCAGCACTGGTATCTCTTCATAGCTAAAAGAAACATTTTTAAACTCTATATCGAACTGTTCTAAAGTTTTGTCTTCTTTTACTTCAAGGAGTGGCCGAACTTCCAGCAAGTTAGATATGCGGGCGATTGCTTCACTTGCTTGTCGCTGATTGCGAGATAATTCGTCAATTTTTTGCAAGGGGATGTAAAATCGCAAACCCAGCACCAAAAACATCAGAAAGACTGGTACAGTCAATTGACCTTGCAAAAGCAAATAAGTTCCTGACAGCAAAATTGCAGCAAAACCTAATTCTAAAGCTGTGTTAAAAGCTACGTCTGCTGGTGCTAACTTTGTTGCTAAATTAATGTTAGCTTCTCTGCTATCCTTAACAGCTACAGCGAGCTTTTGGAATTGCATACCCGCGCGATCGAATCCTCGAATTTCGGCAATTCCATCGATATATTCCACGATCTGTAAATTGCTCTGAATTTGGGATTTTGCCTGTAATTGAGTCAGTTCTTTGAGCCGATTTTGACTCCAGTTATAAATCCAGACAGCCAGCGGAATTCCTGCTACTGTAGCGAGAGCCATCCGCCAATCTATAAAGCATAAAAACAGAGCAATAAACGCAGGTATGCCAATCGCATCAACTATCGTGGGCAGGGCATACATATAATCAACTTTCATCACGTCAGCGGTCACAATTGTGTTAATTTCGCCGGCATTCATCTCCGAGAAAAAACCCATTGAAAGTTTGCGAATGCGATCGCCAATATCGTTTTGGATTCTGCCAGCAATGCGGGCTTGGATGCTGCTGTAAATACGGTATGCTTGGTAGCCAAAAATCGACTGCAACACAATGCAAGCTGCTACACCGATTATCAAAATACACAACTTTCCGAACATCAATATTTTCATCGAATAAATCTAGCAATATTAAGTAGAGAAACACCGCAGGCGCGCTCGTAAATAATGCTGAGATTAATTTCAGCAGTGTTGCCAAAACTAGATCCGATTTATCTTGTTTCGTGCCGAGATTGTATAACTTTGTTGCAAAAGAAATCATTGTTTATTTACCTGCAAGTAACTATCGAATTAAGGATATGACAGCGATCGCGAACGATTTGTAATGCCCACTTAAACCCGCAGATTTAGAGGACTGAAGTCCTCACTACAAACCTTACCTCTTGCCTTCGAGAAACCGCCTGCGATAAGATAAGAAACTTATGCAGTATCCCCTAAAAACAAAGAGCTGAAATTACTTTGCTTCCCTCGCGATCGCAGCAAAAAAACCTTATTATTGCCTGAGTTTTATTGCATTAAACTCCAACTCTTGCACCGTATTATGAGCCTGCCACATTTTGCCGTACAACTTACTTGTTTGCAACAGTTCGGAATGGCGGCCCCGATCGACGATCGCGCCTTTATCTAACAAAATAATCTGGTCAGATTCGGTAATAGTTGATAGTCGGTGAGCAATGACAATTAAAGTTTTATTTTGAATCAAACTACCGATCGCGACTTGAATTTTGGCTTCATTTTCTGGGTCTAAAAAAGCCGTAGCTTCGTCCAATACAACAATTGGAGAATTTTTTAAGATCGCCCGCGCGATCGCGATTCGCTGTTTTTGTCCGCCGCTGAGTTTAGCACCTCGCGCACCCGCAATAGTTTGATAACCTTGCGGCAGGGCCTCAACAAATTCGTGAACTAAAGCCATTTTTGCTGCTTCAATAACTTCTGCATCGCTGGCTTTTGGGTTGCCTAAACGAATGTTTTCCCAAATAGTATCTTGGAACAAAAATACATCTTGAAACACGAAAGCTACTTGCGATATTAGAGTTTCAAAAGACATATCTTTAACGTTAACCCCACCAATTAAAATTTCACCGCTGTCTGAATCCCAAAAGCGGGGAATCAGTCGCGCCACAGTCGTTTTTCCGGCTCCCGAAGGCCCGACAAAAGCAGTTACAGTTCCTTGTTTTGCGGTAAAGTGATGTCGTGAAGTATCTGTTTTTCGTTGTAGCTAAAGGCAACATTGCGAAATTCTACGCTAGAGTCTTTTGGCTGGCGATCGCACTCTGATACCGACAAAACTTGCTCGTTAAAAATTCCTTCAATGCGCTTCATACCCTCAAACATATAATATCCATCTGAGAGAATTGTCATTAGTTTAGATAGCGGTGCATTGAAACTCAAACCTAAAACCAAAAACAAAATTAAAGTTGACATATCGATGCTGCCAGAAAGATAAAGCCAAGTTCCTACTGGCAAAATAGTCACGATATTAGCCGTGATGCCGACAAAAAATACGGATAAACCGGGTAAGGATTTCCAAACCCAATCTTGGTAAATTTTGTGATAGCGATTGACGGCATTCTCGTATTTTTCGTAGGAGGTTGCTGTTTGCCCGAATGCCTTAACTACTTTCATTCCCCGCACGTATTCAACAATCGTGCTGTTCATGTCTTCCAGGGAATCGTGAAACGGTTTGTAAAGGGGTTTTACAGCAGCTTGAACCGACCAAGCTTGACCTGCGAGGGCGATCGGAAAAACAGCAAGTGTTGCTAGAGTCATCCGCCAGTCAACAGTAAATAGATAAATGGTTGTCAGCAAAACTAATGTTGTGACAGATACGAAATCTGGTAAAATATGACCTAAAGCCTCTTCAAGATTTTCAGCATCGTCTGCCATTATCTTTTTAATTTGACCGATCGAGTTTTGATTGAAGTAACCTAAAGGTAGCCTATTTAACTTTTGGGCGATCGCCAATCGCACGTCGCAGATTATTGCATTAGCTGTACGGTGAGAAATGGATATTGCTAAACTCTTACACAAAGACTTGAAAAAAATGGCAGCCACACTAACAGCAGCCAATATCCAAATATAGTTTCGGTCAATTGGCGGGTTGAGTAACTCGATCGCCATCAAATAAATCAGAACAAACGGCACTAGCCCCAGCAATGTACCGATCGCAGCCATACCGATCGACAGGCAAATTGGCAACAGTCGCTGCTTCACTAAATCTAATAAGATGCTCTGCTTTGTTTCCGAATTCAGTACATTCATGATTCAAAATTCACTGATTAGTTGTTTGCACCAACGGCTTGAGTTTGGTTTCCACAACCAGACAGCCATTGCGAATATAAGGAATCCAAGAAAGCAAGCGCACCATCAAAGGCCAACGTTCCGGGTACGATCGAAAAAAAGAGCGAACGTTTACTAGCGACAATCCCAAAGCTTCAACATCTCGTTCATCTTTGGCATACCACTCGATCGGTGCTCCCAGTTGAGCCAATTTACTGCCTGTTTTTTTACTAGAGTTTCCTACTACATCCATTACCAAAGTTGCACCGGGAAACTTGCGGCGCATCTCGTTAATTAACTGCTGCAACTCGTTAATTTTAAAGTACATCAGCAATCCTTCAGCAATGAACAAAATGCTTTCAGGTTCCCTTTTGGGTAGTGCGTCCATCCAATCAAAATCCATCACCGAACTGCGGATAAATTGATGTTCGTTTGTCTCTGAATCTAACTGTTGCCGAATTTCAGTCACGACGGGAAGGTCGAGATCGATCCAGATCGATCGACCCTTGCCAACGCGATGATAGCGACTCGATAAACCAGCACCCAATTCCACAATCAACGGATACCTAAAATTAGCAATATGACGTTCGGCAACTTCATCAAATAGTTTGGCCCGCACGGCCCAAGCAATTTGAGCGACTGGATTGTAAAATTCCTCTAATTCCTTATCCCAAGGCAAAGATTTTATCCATGCAGCAGCGCGATCGTCTTGAAATAAACCGCCGGGGCGATCGTGTTCGTCCGCACGCCCTCGCAGAGTTAAAACCATCGTGCGAGGTACACCGCTTAACTGAACATTGGACTGAGACATAATAAATCAATCTCCCGTTTATTGATTGACTAAAAGATAGCGCGCCATATCTCCAATTTTGAAATAGTAGGGGCGGTGCCCCCGTATCCGCCCGAGTTGAGAGTTAGTAGTGCGAGCGTCGAGAGCTCGCGATCGATAAATTATTACAGGTTAAAACCGTGTTGTCACTTGGACTCCGATCGTCCTGCCCTCTCCAATTGCTCCAAAGAATCGAGTATTGGGATCGAAGCTACTTCTGAAACTTGAAGTAAAATAAGTCTTGTCAAACAAGTTGTTGCCGTACAAATAAACGCCAAAATTATCAAATTCGTAACCGATTCTGGCATTTACTAAAACAAACGGCTCTTGTTTGGCTTCGTTGTTTTCCTCAAAAAATATTTGACCGAATCCCTGCACCTCTGCTCGACCAAAAAAGCCATTCGGACTGCGGTATTGAGCGCCTGCATTGAAAGTAAATTCTGGTGTGCTTGGTAGTCGATTGCCATCAAGTTTCAATCCCGCACCAGTCGTATACCTGTCAAATCTGGCATTCGTATAGCCAAATCCAGCATTCAAGTCAAATCCTCTCGAAGGCTGCGCCCTGAATTCCAGTTCAAAACCCCAAATATTTGCTGACTCAGCGTTAACAATTGACGAAATATTGGGCGGAACAAAATCAATTACCTGATAGTCCCTAACTCGCGTGTAAAAGAAAGCAACATTAGCTAACAGGCGATCGTTCAACCAATTTGTCTTTGTACCTATTTCGTAAGTCCAGATTCTTTCTGCATCGAATTGAGCTGCTTCGGGAATGCTGGGAAGCGAACTAAAACCGCCATTTTTGTAGCCGCGAGCAATGCTGCCATAAACCATCACGTTAGGACTAAAGCGATAATCTATTGCTAGTTTGGGCAGCACTACATTATTGCTGTCGCTGAGATTGATATCTGGACCCGCAGATCTTCTCACTCCTTCTAACTCTAGAAAAGACTGCCGTTCCATATTGAAATTTCTAGTTTCAAACCTCAGCCCGCCAGTGATTGTCAGCGGTGGTGTCGGTCTGTATGTTAACTGAGAAAAAACAGCATAAGTCGTATCAGTAAATTCTGCTGGGGTGATGCTGGTAGCTGGCGGGAAGCCGAAGGCTGCTCCACCGGGACCGAAGATAGTGCTGACATCTATCCCTGTTTCTTTATATTCGTAATACCCGCCAACTAACCACTCGAATGTCCGAGCAGTTTCTGGCGATTGCAAGCGAAATTCTTGACTCCACTTGAGCGTGTTCAAATCGACATTGGCGTTGACTATAGGTAAAGGGCCGGCATCGCCATCTCCTGAAGCTGGGCTATTTCTAAACTCTCTCCTTGCAGTAATCGAAGTAAACCGAATTCCCGAACCATTGTAGAATACTCTTAAAGATTGGTCGTTCCCTGCCGAGTGAATTTTACCGATAAAGTCTTGATTGACTTCTCTGCGATTTGCCCTGTCAAACGGTACGGAAAGGAAAGAGCCGTCGTTATTTTCTTCGTAATTAAGACCCAACCTGACATCCCAATCTCTGGCAGGGGAAAGCCAGCGCAATTGACCCCGAACGGCTAAACTTTGCCTGTTGTCTATCAGTTCGTCAATGAAAGTATTGCGAACAAAACCGTCTCGTTCTGAATACAAACCTGACAAGCTGAAAAATAGATTTTCTTCAACAGGACCTTTGATAGTTAGTTGGTTTTCCCGCACTCCTGGGAAACCGTAGGTGGTAGAACCTCTAACTTCCCAAACATTTGTCGGGGCCCTGGTAACAATGTTAACTACTCCTCCTTGAGTGTTTTGACCGTAAAGCGTTCCTTGCGGGCCTCGCAGCACTTCAATGCGTTCGATATCGGTGAGGCTTGATTGAAAGCTGAACCAGTCAGAATAAGGAACGTCATCGACGTAAAATCCGAGCGAAGAACCGCCGCTGGTATTGGGGGTGACAATGTTACCCAAACCGCGAATGTTAAGCAAGCTTCGGGAGCGATTTCCGCCTTCTAAAATCGAAAAATTGGGAACTAATCTGGGAATGTCTTGCGATGAAGTTATGCCGGAATCTTGGACTTGCCGCCCGGTGACTGCTGTGATGCTAGCGGGTACGTTTTGAATGCTTTCTTCGCTTTTTGGGCAGTTACGGTGATGTTAATTTCTGATTGTGGAGTGACGCTAACAACTAAACCGCTGGCACCTGCTGTGACGCTGGCACTGGGTAATTGTCCGTCTCCAGTAACGCGCACTCGAATAGTATTTGTGTCGAGTTGGTTGGCGGTGACTGATGTAATTCCGGTTGCTGGATTTTCGGCGCGAAATGTTTCGCCCTGCGGCAAAGCTAGTCGGGCACCGCTGATATCAATTATTAAAGTGTTGCGATCGCTCCGATCGCCCGTTTGGGAAAATGGTAACTGCCTTCCCCTGGGGGTTTCTAACAGGATTTCCACGCCCGTAGCGGTGCGGTTGAGCTTGACGCCCGTTACTTGAACGGCTTCTGGTTGGGGGACTGGTATTGCTGGTGCGGGATCTTGAGTCAAAAATTCTGCGCTGGTTTGGGGCAGATCGATCTCGCTGAGTCGCCTAACTTGCAATAATGGCTGTTCGGAGTTTGTCTGTCGCTGTTGCTGTTGCTGTTGTTGGGGTCGATCGCGATCGCCCGCTGCATTTACTGCTGTCGCATCAAAAGCCGATCGCAATAGGGTATCGACTGCATTGCGAGCGATTGCCGCTGCTACCTGCGAACCGTTAGTTTCAGAGTCTTTCACAGCACTCGATTCGAGAGCGATCGCACTGCTGCCATTATTTTCATTTTCCGATGTTGTTCAGCGGTAAAGTCGATTCGCGAGTCGATCGCACTGCTGCCATTATTTTCATTCTCCGAGATTGCAGCAGCAGAATTTAAAGGTGCAGGGTTTTCTGCAATACTCTCCAAACTTTGAGCGTTGTCTGTTTTCGCGATCGGATTTTTTGGGAGCAATTGCTTGCTGTTGCTCGATCGCATTTTGAATTTCCGAAACCTCAAGCGGCAACAGTCGATCGGCATCCTCCGACTCTCGATCGTTGGCAGAAGTAGGCTCTGCATTCCTGACTTCAACAGCCTCAGAAACAGTCTCGGAGAGTGCTGGCCCTGTTCCTAATATCAATGCAGTGCCCGCAATACCCATCAAGCTGAGCAATAATCTAGTCTTCAAATCTGTATCCTCACACACTGTAAATTTTGCAACAAGTTTCGCAGCGAACTCTACAATATTTTTTCAATACGCTCACCTATCTAGCATATTATTCTCATTAATCCGCCCGAAACAGGATCATCCTATCAGAGGTAGGGGAAGACGTTCGACTCGAAACGGATTTTTTTGCCAGAACGGGATTATCTTCTCCGGAGAAAGGGAAAATTGAGAATCAGTCGGCGCTCGAACTGACTGAAGCTATGGATAATAGTCCTATTTTGGCAAATACAGGAACCCTCCTTAAGGAATATTTTAGTTTTTGCAATCGCTTAATAGGATAGAGTAATTGCAAATTAATTTCAATTACTGGAAATCAAGATTGAAAGTTAATGACTATAGAGTTGACCTTTCCACGGAATGGGATGCAACAGGGCTTTCCCAAACTTCTAGAACAAATGAGTTCGGCAAATCTGTATCTCTATGAGATCGAGAGAACAGAAGCGCGACTGGAATGGTTGCAGGAGATCGGCCAGGGTTCGGTCCGGTTCGCTTATTTGCGTTCGGGTTTGCAAATCTCGGTTGAAGATCAGCAAATGAAGGAGGATTTGGTACTGCAAGGCCAGCACCTGTATAGCGATCCCTTAAAATTTTATTTTTTGATTTCCGGGGAAATAAGCGGTATTGTCGGCTGGCCGGCCTCTCCTTTTGTTTTGCAGGGGGGACAGAATTGCTTGACGGCTTGCGGGGGCGATCGCGCTCAAATGACCTACTATGCCGATCGCGCCTATTCAGCCATAACGATTTTGCTTGCCCCGGAGTTTTTGAGAGCATTTCTGGAAGGGAAATCCGACTTGCCCCAGTCCTTGTTACGGGCGATCGAGCCTTCAGCCGAGACTTTTTTTCATGCCAGTACGACTTCCCCTGCCATGCAGATCGCCCTCCATCAAATTTTGCACTGTCCCTATGAAGGAGCGATCGCGCAAATTTATATTGAAAGCAAGGCCCTCGAACTCGTCGCCCTCGCCCTCGACGATGCTAAGGCCCATCCGCCGCAACGGCTCCAGGACCCGGCCCGATCGGCCGGCGGCTCAGGGACGCGTCACCGGTCAGCGTGGCCTTGAAGCTGTGGCCGGTCCAGTGGGTGATGGGCCGGCCGGACTTCTCGGGCGGCTCGCAGGCCAGGGCCATCAACTGGGTCAGCTGCTCGGCGGTAAACTTGCCAGGGCAGCCCGGGCGGGGCTCGTCACCCAGCAGGTCCTCGATGGCCTGGCGC
>JAAUPF010000227.1 GCA_012034575.1 Richelia sp. CSU_2_1
AAGGGAGAGAAAAAGTCATTCAAGTCCCCTTAAAAAGAGGGAGAAAAAGTCTTCAACGTACCCGTTAAAAGGGGGAAGAAAAAGTCTTCAACGTCCCCTTTAAGGGGGATTTAGGGGGATCTAGGCTATCAACAGGACGCGAGTTCTGACGATCGCACTCTTATCCGATCGCGCTTTTAAATGCCGGTCTTTCTGTGATGCGTTTGATGTAATCCAGAACTGCAGGATAAGGACTGAGATCGAGTTTTAGCATCATGGGAATGTAAGCTAAAATCGATCCGACTGCTGCGTCGGCGACACCGAATTCACTTCCCATCAAAAACGGTTGTTTCTCGAAGATTCGATCGAGCGGTTTTAACAAACGAGGTGTTTCGCGATCGCGCGTTGCTTCGACAAATATTCCCGGCCCTAAAGTTGCGTTAGCAAACATTACCCACTGCAAGATTTCTGCTTGCTGTTCCAAACTAGCGGGCATTTTACCGTATTTTTGAGCCAAGTACAGCAGAATTGCGCCCGATTCCCACAGTTTAAAATCTCCGTCAACAATTGCCGGTACTTTGCCGATGGGATTAATTGCGAGAAAGTCTGGCTCTAAGTGCGCTCCTGCTTGCATATCCAGCATGACAAATTCGTAGGGAACCGCTATTTCATCTAAATACCACTTGATAATTGATGCCCTGCTGCGCGCTCCACCGTAAAGTTTTAGCACTTTGTTTTACCTTAATTCGCCTTTGCTAATATACCATTCGATCGTGGGCATGGGGAATTGCGAATTGGGAATTGGTAATTGGGAATTGGGAATTGGTAATTGGTAATCGGTAATCGGTAATTGGTAAACTGTTCGCGAGCGGGGACGCTCGCACTGTCAACTGTCAACTGTCAACTGCCAACTGTCAACTAATTGCCGCCGCTTCTGTTAAGTGCGAAATTAAGATATTGCTGCCAATATAAATTAAAATTCCGCCTCCAATGAACTCTATTTTATTGCCGAATAAGTTGCCGCACTTGTGACCGATAAACACGCCTGCAAATACTAAAAAGAAAGTAATAAATCCGATCGCGCTTACCACAGGACCGATCGAAGTTTTTAGCACTGCAAATCCAATGCCCACAGCCAAAGCATCCAAGCTAGTTGCTACCGACAGCGCTATCAAAGTACCCGTATCTAAAGGATTGAATTTTTTTTCGCATTCTTCATTTTGTAGGGCTTCGTAAATCATCCTACCGCCAATGAAACTCAACAGCCCAAAAGCTATCCAATGGTCGATCGGGGTGATGAAAAATCTAAAACTCAGACCTGCGAACCATCCAATTAACGGCATCAAAGCTTGGAAACCTCCGAAAAACAAAGCTATTTTTAAAGCTTTGTTGACTTTCATGTGTTTGATTGCTAAACCGCTGGAAACAGAAACAGCAAAAGCATCTGCTGCTAGTCCCAAAGCTATTAACACGGTGGTGGTTGCATCCATTTTTATAAACTGCGATTTTATTAGTAAAGTGTTTTCTCTGACTGTTTTACTTTACACTAAACTTTGATAAAATTGCATTTTTCTCATAATCTATTCATTTTTTTATCATATTGTTTTCACAATTACTCTTGTTGAAAAATGCCGAGATTAGGTGTAAAGTTGTATAAAAACTGAATCTTCAACTGTCAACAGAAGGCGGGAGGAAGAAGTAGGTAGTAGGTGGTAGAAAAAACCTAAAACCTAAAACCTAAAACCTAAAACCTCAATCGGGAAGAAGGAAGGGGGACAACTATCAACTGTCAACTGTCAACTGTCAACTATCAACTATCAACTGTCAACTGTCAACTATTTAAGATGCCAGAATCTAAACCTTATCAACCACTGCTATTCAGGTTGCTGCACGGACTTAACGCCGCGATCGGCCTGTTAGCAATTGTCACCGCTTTTCTGGTTTACAATACCTATGACGGGCGTTTCGGCAAAATACCGCTGCCTCGAATTGCAGATATTATCGGGATTCACGGCACTTTTGGCAAGCTGTTAATTTTAGGAATCATGCCGGCTTTTGCATTGTACAGTTTTCACGCAGGGCAAAAACGCTTGGTGCAGCCAAATTCTTTTGAGAAATTGGCACAGGTGGGAAAACCGATTTGGTGGTACAGCTTGCATCAAATTGTGAATACATTGATGCTGCTGTCACTGACATTTTCGATCGCTTCTGGCAGTATGGTTAAGGAAGAATGGCTGCCCGCAGGGGAACTGACGCGGGTTTGGTATTATTTGCATTTGACGGGATGGGCGGTATTAGTATCTTGTCTGGCAATTCACCTGTTGATGAGTGCGAAAGTGGGAGGTTTGCCGTTAATTTTGTCTGTGTTTGACAGCAAGTTCCGTCCCGAAGATTCTCCGGCTGCTTGGTGGCAGAAAATTCGCTCTTTGTTCGATCGATCTTAAACAGTTGAGAGTTGTTTGGGAGTAGCGGATTGGGGCAAGTATGTTTTGAATTTTGAGTTTTGAGTTGATTGTTTTTTCGGTAATTTAAAAATGAAGAGAAATGCGTTATTGATAGTTGCGGAAATCTGGGTGATGGGAGGTTGGATATTTGCTTTAATCGCACCTTTATTGTTTCCCTAATTGGGTGAGGGCGGGTTGATTGTATTATCAGTTTGAACCGACGATTGCAGGCGAACCCGCCCCTAGATATTACCACAGTCAGGACACGGCAGTCAGGACACGGCAGTCAGGACACGGCAGTCAGGACACGGCAGTGCCGTGTCCCTACCCCGCGAGATTGTAGGGACACGGTACTGTGTTCTCATTGCTGCGTGTTCGATATTGTATTATTCCGGTGCGATCGGAATTGATATCAATCCACAGAATACCCGATCGCTGCGAAACTATGCGAAACTGTATGAGATTGACGATCGCCCTTCAAATCACCGGCAATTCTACTACAAACTCAGCACCGATCGCACTTTGATATTCACTTTCAGGCTGCATCGTTGGAGATTGAACCGTAATGCGACCGCCGTGGGTTTGAACAACTATTTTATAGCAAATAGACAATCCCAATCCGGTGAATTTGTTGAAAGATTTAGTAGTGAAAAACGGATCGAAAATTCGGCGCTGAATTTCTGGGGGAATTCTGGGGCCGTTGTTGGCGATTGACACTGCAATAAACCTGCCTTCAGGACGAGAGACAATATCTGTTTTGATGACGATCTTTTTATCAGCAAATTCAGAGCTATTAACAGCATCGATCGCATTTCTCAGGATGCTCGCAAACGCTTGATTCAATTGTCCGGGATAGCACAGCAACAGGGGCAGATTGCTGTATTCCTTAACTACAGATATCTTGTTGTCCAACCTGTGGGCGAGCAGCAGCAGAATGCTGTCAATCCCTTCTTGAATGTTGGTGCGTTCCTTGTCAGTATCGCCCCCTGAAGAAAAATTCTGTAAAGATAGGACAAGCTGGCGGATGCGATCGGCTCCTGTTTTTAGAGAATTGAGAATTTGCGGTACATCTTCGCTGACAAAACCCAAGTCCATTGCTTCTATTTCGGCAGCAATTTCCGGCTCAGGGACTGGATAGTATTGAGCGTAGAGGTAAATGATATTGAGCAAATCTCCGATCGAATCGTTGAGGTGAATCAGACTCCCGTAAATAAAGTTAATTGGGTTGTTAATTTCACGAGCAATTCCAGCAGCAATTTCGCCCAAAACAGACATTTTTTCGCTCTTCATTAAATGTTCCTCAGTTCTTCTAAGTTTTGCCAATACTTCCTCCAAAAGTTTGAGCTGATCCTGAATTTGTTCGTGGAGATAGGATTGAGAAATAGCAATGGCGAGGGAATCCGCCACCGCTTCCAAAACTTCCACCTCTTCTGCTGCTGCGAATTGCCGGTCAGCGCAAGCAAACAGATAGCCCAGTCGATTAGTCTGAGTCAGCACCGGCACTGCTGCGTAGCGTTGGTGCGCCAGTTCTAGTTGCGTCAGTTCGCCGGATGGTTCGCCAAAAGAAGCAGCCGTCTCCCTCAGTACCACTGATTCGCTGCGGTGGAGTCGCGCTACTAAATCTCCCGAAGGGCCCGACTGCGCGCCGAAGGTTCCCAACCTCGCCGGTAAGCCTTCGCGGCAGTATTCCCAGCAAAATTCTAAAGCGTCGTGTCGGGGGTCGTACCAACCGAAAATTGCCCGTTCTAGATGCAGCAAACTGCCGAGTTCTTCAACTGTGGTTTGCAAAATTCGATCGAGGTTTAAGGAAGCGCGAACCCGACTGGTCAATCGGTGCAGCATCGCTTCCGTGCGACCGCGAACCCGATTTTTTGCAAACAGATTCAGCGCTGCAATTGCTGAGAGAATCGCCCACACCAAGAAGCCCGCAGTAATTGCTATTAAGATGTATAATGGGTGCAATTCTTTTTCGATGTTGTAGCGGGGAATTACTAGGCCGATCGACCATTCAGCTTGTTGTAGGGGAAGATAGGCGATATATACCCTGGTATTATTTAATTCAGTCTGGGAAATGCCAGTTTTTTGGTAAACCATTTTGCGGGCTACGATCGCCAAGTTAGCATCTTTGGAATCTAAAAAACTTGCTGCCGGTCGATCGATATTTCCGGTCACGTTTGGATTGGGGTGGATGATTGGTACTCCTTGAGAATTGAGGATAAAAGCGTAACTTCCGGCTCCGTATTCCATCTTCCCTGCGATTGCGACCAACCGCTCGATTTGAATGACGCCGTTCATTACTCCGATGGGTCGATTGACTGTTTTTGAGGTGGGATTTGTCGCTAGCGGGTATATGGGGGCAGAAATGGGAATGATAATTTTGTTTTCGAGCGATCGAGAAATTGTCGGATCGGAAACATACACTTCTCCCGCCATTGCTTTTTGGAAGTGTTGGCGGTCTGTGACATTAGCCTTAGCTTTGCCCACTTTTGTAGTGTAATAATAACCGTCTGGATCGATCAGAGCAAAATGGTAAAACTCTTGGAGCCGAATTACTTCCGCTTGCAAATAAGGTTCTGCTAACTGCCAACTCATAGAGCTGACGATCGGAGTATTGGCGAGCAGTTCTATCTCTGCCTTTCTAGTCGCTATCCACCGATCGATATTGTCGCCCCGCTGCTTGACTTCCAGTAACACTTTTTGCTCTAAATTAGTGAGGATCGAGCGGCGAACAATTTGATAGCTGATATAAGCCGTGGCGCTTGCTGCTGCAATTATCCAGCCTAAAATTATCAGCGCTGCAATATAGCGAAGACGGCTTCTGCAGGTAAATCGCGCTGGCAATAGTCGAATTAACATCGACCACTGCGCTTTCGCAAAGCTTCGCATAATTTGACCAATTTGTGAAATGGAAACCCTAAACCGCCTGCTATGCACCCCGAGCTTGCCAATAGTAGGGAACTCATAATATTCAATAATTTCGGGGTGGTTTTTGACTTTTACCCCTGACAAGCTCGCCCTGTTAAACTGGAAGGTGATTGTACCATATTTTGGCAAAATTACCAACGTTAAAAAAATATATATAATAAACCCGGTTTCTCAAAGAAACGGTTTATGAGGATTTATAGCTTAACAAATCCTGAAATAGTTCCCAATACAAAAAGTGGGAATTGGTAATTGGTAATTGGTAATTGGTAATTGGTAATTGGTAATTGGGTAAGTGACTGATGACTACTTTCGGAGTCAACTGTCAACTGTCAACTGTCAACTATTTAAAGAACTTTGTGGGTGTATTCGTGCTGTTTCACATTATCTTCAGTGCGGATAATGCGCTGGGAATTGAGCACTCTTTTGCGTTCCAAAGAATAGTTAAAGTCGCTGCGTGCTGTTCCTAATTGAATGTGAGATTGAGCTTGCGGGCGGCTTTTGTAAGTGCGGGCGGCCGCGATCGCCCGAAAACTGAATTCGTCGCTAAACTGAGCTGATGGAGGAAATTCCGGCATCATTTTTGGTTCTTCGCCGTCGAGTACCGCTCCCAAAGTCGTTCCCCATGCTATTTCATAGGATGTAGGAATTCCCTTGACAATTGCTTCCAAAGCTGCTGAGGGGATAGCTTCGATAACTTTTACTTCGTGAACTTCACCTTCTTCTTTGATAAAACAAGTAGCCAAACCGATTGCTACGTAATCATCGGCGCACAAATCTGGAGCGTTTGGATAAATTGTTGCAGTTGCCATAAAAGTTTTTCCACCAATAATTATCAACAGAACATAACAGACAGCTAGGTCGGAAAAGAAATGCTGTCCGATCGAACTTATTATACAGGTAACTGCTCCAGAGCGAGCGATCGCTCTGCTTAAACTTTAAAAATTTTAATTAAACTTTAAACACCCATTATAAATGCCGGATAATGCGGCAAGGATTCCCCGCCGCCACAACATTTGCGGGAATATCTTTCACCACAACACTGCCGGCACCGATCGTACTGTTATCGCCAACAGTAACTCCCGGACAAATAATAACACCGCCGCCAATCCAAACATTATTGCCGATATTAATCGGTGCCGCGAGTTCGAGGCCTTCCAGTCTAATTTGCGGATCTGTAGGGTGAAAAGCAGTATAAATTTGCACGTTAGGCCCACACAATACATTTTCGCCAATGTTAACTCGATTGCAGTCGAGAATCACGCAACCAAAATTCACGTACAATCCGTTACCGGCATAAATATTGCTGCCGTAGTCGCAGTAGAAAGGCGGCTCAATTTCAATTGTTTCGCCCACCGCACCGAACAATTCGGCGATAATTTTTAGCCGATCGGACGGTTCGTCTTCGCGGGTAGAATTATAGAGTCTGGTGAGGCGACGTGCTCGCTGGCGATCGCGCTTTAATTCCGCATCGGCAGCTAAATACAGTTCGCCTGCAAGCATTTTTTGTTTCTCGGTTTTTTCCATAATACTTGGTGGCACAAGATAGGACATACGGTTAAAACCACTCGCCTGGGTGCAAAATCGAAAGTGCTCTCACACGCCGCGATTTTCACCCCCGTCTATACAAACGATGTCCGCCTGCGCGGACTTAAGAAAATAAGGTAATTTTAACCCAATACGCGATTGAGAAGACGGCGGTTTCAACCGCCGTCTTCTTCAACCCGCGGAGGCGGGTTTTGCTTGTATAGACGCGGTTTCAACCGCCCGGTGTTCTTGATTCTGCAAACAAACTGTTAAATCTAGATTAGTTAATTGCTCAAAAGCTCGATCGATTGCGCCTTTTCCCCGCAAAAAACCCGTATTCGCCGCCGGACAAATATACTGCAAAGTTTCTGAAGAAAAGCGATCGATTATTGACTTCACGCTATTAATTTGCCGCGGCCAGTGAAAAGTTTTCGCCGTTCGCTGCGGCACCGGGGCCCCGATCGATCGGGGATTAAATGGCGGCCGGAAAATAGCACCCCACCGCTACCAGGGTAATAAAGACAAGACGAGCCCGGAGAGTGGCCCGGAGTCCAAAAAGCAAAAGCGTTCTCGCCTGCAGACAACTCTCGTTCAAAAGCTGTCACCCTCAATCCCGGCAGCAAATAAGCCTCCTGTTCCTGAATCGAAATATCGCACCCCGTCGCCTCCTGAACCTCGCGCACCTTGCCAATAGCACCGCGGTGGGTGAGAAACAGCAGCCGCACGCCCCCCATTTCCCGCAAAAAAGCTTGATTTGTCTCATCCCAGGCCGGACAATCCACCAGGATGTTAGCTTGGTTTTCTACAATAAGATAAGCTGTCGCACCTAGAGTGTCCCGGTTAGGTGGGAAAGCAAAGATATTTTCCAGCACGGGCCTGGGCTGTTTGGAAACCGAACTCTGTTGTGTCAAGGAAGTATTCAAAAGGAATGGCTTAAATATTATGTTCTTTTTATTATGGTTGTTCGTATTGGGAGCTATCTTGTACTTCTTGCTGCAGCGCACCATCAGCCGCATCACGCGCACTCCGGTATGGCTGCTGTGGCTGGTAATTATGGCACCGGCCCTAATTTGGGGTTCCTGGATTTTAATTCACGGCGGTCGCACAGCAGCTCCGCCAGCACTGACGATCGTCCCTTTTGTGATTTGCCCTTTTTTGTACTGGCTGCTGGTACAGTTGGGACGCAAGGAAATTACGCCAGAAACTGCTGAGGCTAATTCAACTGCTAATTCAACTAATGCAGCAGATTCCCCCCCGCCAAAAACGCCGCTGCGCCCCATAAACCAAGCAGAAGAAGCGAGTTTGCGCGATTGTTTTCCGTGGTCGATTTACTGCTTGCGGGATTTGGAATTTCGCCCCCAGGCTGTAATTTGTCGCGGACAGTTGCGGACGAATCCTGAAGCGGCCTACGAAGCGATTCGGAAGAATGTAGAACAGCATTTCGGCGATCGCTTTTTGGTAGTGTTTCAAATTAGTTTCAGCGGTCAGCCCTTTTTTGCGATCGTCGCCAATCCCAGCCACAAAACAGCAGAAAATCCCGTAAAAACTGAATCTTTGCACAGACCTTTTTTGGCTTTAGCCCTGCTGCTGGTAACGCTGTTTACTACAACATTTGTCGGGTCGCAAATTAATGGTGTCACGGAAAAAGTTTTGCAATCGAATCCGCGAGCGTTAATTCAAGGTTTGCCCTACGCAATTTCGCTGATCGCAATCTTAGGAATTCACGAATCGGGACATTATTTAGCTGCAAAATTTCACAAAATTAAAACCACACTCCCTTATTTTATTCCCATTCCCTTTTTCTTGGGAACTTTTGGCGCTTTTATTCAAATTAGAAGTCCGATTCCCCACCGCAAAGCTTTATTTGATGTCAGCATTGCGGGTCCGTTAGCGGGTTTAATTATTACCATCCCGCTTTTAATTTGGGGCTTGTACCATTCTCCGATCGTCCCGCTATCTGAAAGGTCGGGAATGTTAAATTTTGATTCTTTCACTCCGACTTTTTCGCTGTTGATGACTTTGTTGAGCAAGCTAACTTTAGGCAGTGCTTTAAATGCGGAAACGGCGATCGATTTGCATCCGGTGGCGGTGGCGGGTTATTTAGGTTTAATAGTGACGGCTTTTAACTTAATGCCTGTGGGACAACTCGACGGCGGACACATCGCGCACGCCATGTTCGGACAGCGGACAAGCATGGCGATCGGGCAAGTTGCTAGACTTTGTATGCTGCTGCTTTCTTTCTTGGAACCCGGTTTGTTGCTGTGGGCAATGATTTTATTTTTGATGCCGCTAAATGACGAACCGGCTTTGAACGATGTCACTGAATTAAATAATGTGCGGGATATTTTGGGATTAATCGCGATCGGGCTGTTGCTAGCAATTGTATTGCCGGCACCCCGAATGCTCGTTCAGTGGTTGAATGTTTAGCAAGCTGTTTGAAATAAGATGCGATCGCTGCGAGTTTCGATCGGGCGATCGCCTTTTATACGTGAAGGCATCTGGTTGAAAAATAGTAAGGGCGATCGCACTTTCATTTTATGCTCTCGTTTATCAGAACAAAGAAAGGGCGATCGAGCTTGATGCGGGGGCGATCGCTCGATGAGAAAGCTACCAACTTGCACAACCATCGCAATCGGAGTAAACTTAGTTTATGAACTGAGTTTTTTAAGATAATGGAAACTGTAAATATCGAGCGAGCTAAAATAAATCTCTCCGAACTATTGTCGCGTGTGGAACTTGGAGAAGAAATTATCATTTCCAACGGCTCTATCCCAATAGCGAAGTTAGTTCCGTTTCGTAATTCATCAAATCGACGAGCTAGTTTAGGGCAAGATCGAGGGAAATTTATTGTGCCAGAAGACTTTAACGCTCCTTTGCCAAAAGAGATTTTGGCAGCATTTGAGGGGGATTAAAAGTGAAACTTTTACTGGATACTCAGTGCTGGTTGTGGTGGTTTGCTGAACCAGAGCGATTGAATGAGGAGGCGATCGAGTATATTGCCGATGAAAGGAACGAATTGTGGTTTTCTGTTGCTAGTATTTGGGAAATAGGTATCAAAGTTGCGATCGGCAAGTTGCCACTGCCAGAACCAGTAGATAGCTACATTTCTAGTCACATGGTACAGTTAGGTGTGCAGTATTTAGAAATTACAGCTCCTCATGCTTTACGAGCGGCTGCGTTACCATTACATCATCGAGATCCTTTCGATCGAATGCTGATTGCTCAGGCTCAAATCGAGGGTATGACGCTTGTGAGTGCTGATTCAATGTTCGATCGGTACAGTGATATTTCGATTCTGCACGCCGGCAAGTAATTTAGTAGCGATCGCTGTTAATTTTATAATCCTCGATTAGATAAGGGCGATCGCACTTGTTGGAAAAAATTATCAGGGCGATCGCACTTGTTGGAAAAAATTAGAAGGGCGATCGCACCTGGTTGAAAAAATAGTAAGGGCGATCGATCTTTTATTTTAGGATTTCGCTCTGAGCAAAACAAGAAAAGGTGCGATCCTTCCTCCTTACTCTGGCGAGGTTCAGATCCAGGATTCCAACTCAAATGGTTGAACTGTTTGAATGCGTTGGAAGTCTCTATCTGCTGTCACTAATTTGAGTTGATGCTGGATGGTAACGGCGGCAATCCACAGGTCATTTTCGCCGATGCCTAATTGAGTCATGTTAGTTCTACGGCGTTGGGCTTTGTCTTTGGGGGCGTAGCGATCGAAAACTGCTGCTTTGAGGTTGCCGTAAATTTCGGCGGTGGTTTCGTCGATGGGGTAGATGTATAGAACCCATTTGAGATCTAAGAAGCCAGCCTCTTAATCATCAACCTAATAAAACAAAGATTCATCTTGGCAGTTGCATTATCTAAAGTTCTCTCAAAGTTTTTGATGA
The DNA here is from genome assembly GCA_012034575.1 of Richelia sp. CSU_2_1. GTDB lineage: Bacteria > Cyanobacteriota > Cyanobacteriia > Cyanobacteriales > Microcoleaceae > Microcoleus. The sequence continues at coordinate 10,763 of JAAUPF010000227.1, forward strand.
GAATTTTACACCTTTC
>JAAUPF010000228.1 GCA_012034575.1 Richelia sp. CSU_2_1
CCTTTTATAATCTCGTAAATGTAGTAAATGTAGGGTGCGTCGCTACGAACAACTCTCGTTGCTATTGGGAGATCTCATAGCGACGCACCATACCAATTATAACGGGGATGGGAAACCCGGATTTGGTATTAGTCCTTGCGAGTACACCTACAAACCAGTTTAGGAAACAAACCGAACACGAATCGATCGTTGCAAAACTTTGGAAAATTGGTATAATTCCGACCTCAATTATAGCCAGTTTCTACATTTCAGTAAATAAGTATTCATCCAGCCTTTGCCTTTAACTTCGATCGAACCGCGATTGTCAAATAAATACTTGTCCTGCAATATCTGATAAGTTGCAAAAGTCACCTGAATGCACCCAGGTAAACTGTGAGATTCCATACGGGAAGCGGTATTAACGGTATCTCCCCACAAATCGTAAATAAACTTTTTAATGCCAATAACTCCCGCAACTACCGGGCCGCTGTTGATGCCGATTCTGATGCTAAACGCTTGGTTGTGGGTATTGCTAAAATCGGTAATTGCCTGCTGCATATCCAGGGCCATTTCGGCGATTGCTTCTGCATGATCGCCACGAGGAATCGGCAATCCTCCTACTACCATGTAAGCGTCGCCAATTGTCTTAATTTTTTCCAAACCGTGCTTTTCTGCGAGGCGATCGAATGTTGAAAAAATGTCATTCAGCAAGGATACTAATTCCGTGGGAGACACGCGCGAACTCAATTGAGTAAAGCCTACAATGTCGGCAAATAATACTGTTACATCCGCAAAAGTATCTGCGATCGTACTGTCTCCTTGTTTGAGGCGGTTTGCTATTTCTTCTGGCAAAATATTCAACAGCAAGCGTTCTGATTGTTCCTGCTGCACTCGCAGTGCTTGTAAAGTATCGTTGAGAGCAGTGGTTCTTTCTTCTACTCTAAATTCTAACTCTTCATTCAGCTTATAAAGCTGCTTTTCAGCCCACCTGCGATCTGTGATATCCGTACCAATTGCCAGCAGTCCCGCAAACTTTCCATCAACGTCAAACAGCGGTTTATTTGCCCAGGATACCCAAACGCGAGATCCGTTGCGCCGAATACTTTCATTTTCATTTCTCGCATACTGTTCCGGGTTATTTAAAATATTGCTCAATACTATTGCCAGATCGTTTCCTGCTGTATCTGTCACGGGAATAATTGTGCCAACTGCGTTTTTTCCCAGTATTTCTGCTTCCGTGTAACCGAAGAAATTCTGTGCGAATTCGTTAAAAAAGTAATATTACCTTCCGTGTCTAATTTTAAAATAATGCTGTTAGCATTTTCCACTAATTCCCGATACTTGATTTCGCTTTGCCGCAGTGAATCCTCGGCTGAAGCGCGTTCGGCTACAGTCGCTGTCAACAGCAGCGAGGTAATCACAATTACGCTCATGAAAGCCTGCAAAAATAAAATTGCCTGATTGATATTTTCGGCTTTGTGAATAAAAGGGCCGAGTCCCTGGGAACCTCCCCAAATGGCGATGCTGGATACGATCAAAGATGCGAGGACAGCCCCGCGCTGGCCGAATTGAATGGTTGCCCAAATTACTAAAGGAAAGGGCAAGTATTCGAGGGGATAGCCGGAGAGATTGCCTTTATTTTCAGAGGTGAATACTAGCCAACTGACTGTGATTAATGACAGCAGGCATACGCCGGCCCATATTTTATGGCCGAGTGTTTTAGTTTCGGTCTTTTGCGGATTTTGTACCGTTTGCTTTTTATATAAAATTAACAGTAGGGGAGTGAAAATTAAAACTCCCAGTGTATCTCCTGTATACCAATTCCACCGAGTTGACCAATATTCGCTCCACTCAACTAGCCCTGTTACGCACAGGCGAAAAGTCCCGATCGTACAGTTAATTTGAGTGGAAATTATCGCGCCAACCACAACTAAATTGACTACATCTATGAGCCGATCGAGCGACGTGCGAAACTTAAAATATTTCAGTAAAGTAAAGGCGCACAAACCTTGCAAGCAAGCACCTACAGCACTCATCAATCCACTGAATAATGATATATTGAGGTTAATAGTATCGAAAAAGAACACGCCTAAAGCTATTCCCGGCCAAACGCGCCACCCAAACAATAAAAGTGCAGCTTGTGCAATACCTGCGGGAGGCCAGACGCAGGTAGCTAATTTATTGACTCCGGGAATTGAAACTGCCACTTTTGCTCCGAAAGCATAAATAACAGCGATCGCAGTTACTTTTGCTAAGTATTGCCAATTTTTAGATGGAAAAAATCGCAGAAATAGATTTTTGGGCTGGTGCATATAATGCAAATCGAGTTGTGTTTACGGCTGCTGCATCCGCCAATGGTAGATCTAGATTCTGTTAAATCTTAATAGGATAAGAAAAATCACGTTTGTAGTAAGGACTTTAGTCCTCTCAATCCTAACACGAAAGGACTGAAGTCCTCACTACGAATCTTAAACTAGATAAAAATATCTCATTGTAGTGCGGCTTCAATCCACTGTTTTAAGGTAGAATTGACTTCATCAATGGGAATTTCATGGGATTTGTGAGTTGCTCTTTCCACGACTTCAACTTTGCCTTGTTTCAAGGAACGACCCGGAACAATGCGATAGGGAATGCCAATTAAATCGGCATCTTTGAATTTAACTCCCGCACGTTCATCGCGGTCATCTAGCAGGGTTTCAATGCCCGATCGATTCAATTCTGTGTAGAGTTTTTCGGCGACTTCTATTTGTTGGGACTCGGAAATATTGGGGATACTAATGATGGCGTGATAAGGGGCGATCGCCACCGGCCAAATTATCCCATCTTTGTCGTAGGATTGTTCTACAGCCGATTGAGCTAAGCGCGACACGCCGACGCCATAGCAGCCCATGATTAAGGGCATTTCTTCGCCTTGTTCGTTGGTGTAGGTGGCGCCCATTGCTTGGGAGTATTTTGTGCCTAGTTGGAAGATGTGACCGACTTCAATTCCTCTGGCGGTTTGCAATGTTTGTTCGGGATTGTGAACGGCCCGATCGCCCTTTTTTGCTTTCCTGACATCTACTGCTATTTCTGGTAGTGGAAATTCTTGCCCCCAATTAGCTCCGACAACATGATATCCCGATTCGTTCGAGCCGGTAACGAAGTTTTTGAGGTCAACAGCGGTGCGATCGACCAACCGCAAAAACTTAGAATTTACCTCCTTGCTACCAGCAAGGTAATCATCAGCAACATCGGGAGCAATGTAACCTAGAGGCAAAGGTTTTGCCGCCCACTTCCGCTGCGCTTCCGCATCGGGAACAGTCAAAAATAAGATTGTTTTAGCTTGATAATTTCCCGATAATTTGGTTAATTCATTCAGCAATTTTACCTCATTCACATCTTGGTCGCCGCGAATGCTGACGAGGACCAGCACTGTGATGTTGCTGTCGTAAACTGCTTGGTAAAGCACATTTTTAACAACTTGAGTGGAAGAACATTTGAAAAATTTGCAAAGTTTATCAATGGTTTCCGTTCCCGGCGTTTCCCGCTTTTCAAAAGTTGTAAAGGTTGAAGGTTCGGCATCAGCCGGCATCGATACAGCCTTTTCCACATTAGCTGCATACTGACTGTCTTCAGTATAGAGAACTTCATCTTCTCCCGCTTCAGCCAACACCATAAACTCTTGAGAACCCGAACCGCCAATTGCGCCAGAATCCGCATCTACAGCTCGGAATTGCAAGCCCGATCGGCGCAGCATATTGCTGTAAGCTTGTGCCATATCCTGATAAGTTTTTTTCAAACTTTCTTCGCTCGTGTGGAAAGAATAACCATCTTTCATGATGAATTCGCGACCGCGCATCAACCCAAAACGCGGGCGAATTTCATCTCTAAATTTAGTTTGGATTTGATACAAGTGTACTGGCAATTGTCGATAGGAACGAATCATATCTTTAGCAATTGTCGTAATTACTTCTTCGTGAGTCGGCCCCAATCCTACTTCTCGGTTCTGCCTGTCTGTGAGGGCAAACATAATACCCTCAGCCTTGGTATAAGTATCCCAGCGGTCAGATTCCCGCCACAAATCGGCAGGTTGCAGTTGTGGCAAGAGGCATTCTTGAGCGCCTGTAGCGTCCATTTCTTCGCGCACAATTTGAGATACTTTTTTGAGGACACGCCACATTAAGGGCAAATAAGCGTAAATCCCGCTGCCGATGCGACGGATATATCCCGCACGGAGTAATAGTTTGTGGCTGGGAATTTCTGCTTCTGCTGGATCTTCCCGCAGGGTGACAAAAAGCATTTGAGAGAGTTTCATGACTGGTTTCCTTTAAATACCGGATAATTGTTATCCCCGATCAACTTCTGATATTATCAGAGGCAAGGTGAATTTGATTGAATTTATGAATACAATTTTGCAAAACTACCAAAAAGGTATGTCAGCATTTGATAATTGTCATGATTGTACGGTGCGATCGCAGTGGGTTGCCTTAACAGATGAAATAGGAGAGTTTGTTTCAGAACCTAGCTTCAGTGAAATTTGGGATATTCTTCATGCTGCTGGTCGATTGTTTTACAAACTAACCGGAATTCCTTTATATTTACTCGCTTATCCTACTGTTCGCAAACACAGCAAGCGTTTTGAAGAGTACGGCTGCATTCGCAGCCAGCGCAACTGCGAAGGTAAATGCTGTAAACAGTTGACAGTTGATAGTTGATAGTTGACACCCCCCTTCGCCCCCCCAAGGGGGGATGATAGTTGACAGTTGATAGTTGATAGCAAGGTTTTTACAAGCTCTTGATTTAACCCTTTTAGGTAAGCCCCAAATCCATATCCAGTAACTCATTACCAAAAATATTACTTGACTATTATTGATACAGTTAATTACCAAATTCCCAATCTAAAATCTAAAATCCAAAATCTCAAACAGATTGCCCTTTACCTCGAACTTGCAACTTGTGGGATAACTCTGCTGCTACTCCTTTTGGAACAACTAATTTCTGACTTTAGACTGATTTATTCTTCAGCTTCAACAACGATGATAAGTAGTAAGGATGACATAACTAGAGGAAAGATTCACTGCTCATCCTAACTTCGCAAGTCGCGGCTTCCTGAAGATAAAAGCCGCTCGAAACAAACCCCCCATCTAAAAAATACCAAATCCCCTAGGTAAAAGTTAGGGGCAATCTTCTTTATGCCTAATTAGGCACGATCGTTTTGGAGGTAAACTAATGTTTGAAAGCGAGTTATTAATGTCGCCGTACAGTCCACAACTCACCCTGGCTCAAATGCCAGTAGAAATAGATATTCCGATCGAACATCCCAATATCGAAGGGTTGATGTTTCTCAGCCCGCAGTTTTTTGTAGCATTAATCGCCGGAGTTATCATGGCTTTCGGCTTCCAATTCCTGTTAACAAATTTCTCGATCGCAGCTAAAATCTCTAATTGGGATGAGGCTTTACCCGATGATGATGAATCGGTAAGTTTAGGCACTAAAATTCGCAAAACTGAAGGTTTAGTAGGCGGTTGGATTTTAGTCACAGTCAATATTGCCTTATTTTTGGCTTGTTTTCTAGCAGTCAAACTGACTTCGATCGCCAGCGTAGATGGAGCGGCAATTATTGGCGTTGTCATCTGGGCTGCGTACTTTTTAGCCCTGGTATGGCTGGGTTCTAGCGCCATCGGTTCCTTGATGGGTTCTTTGATCAAAACTGCATTTTCCGGCTTTCAAGGCATCATGGGAACGGCCGGTGCAGCGATGAGCGGGAAAATGGCAAGCGACCAAATGGTGAATACTGTAGAGGCATCGGTGGCCGCCGTCCGTCGCGAAGGGTTTGCTCCCGAACAAGCACAGGAAATTGCCGAACAGCTTGAAAGCGTGCGCAATGAAGTTTTGGAAATTGTGCGAGATGCTGCTGGTAAAGAACAATCTCAAGATTTGCGGAGTCGGATTGAAAATTATTTACGATCGACTGGCAAAGTTCGCGCGATCGCGTAATTTCTAAAGCTCAAGAATTGCAAGAGCAAGCTAAATTTAAAGCTCAAGAAGTGCGCCAAAAGGTAGAAGAATACCTGCGCAATACTAACAAGGAAGAACTGAATCCTGAAGCGATCGAACGCGAGTTTCAAACGCTGTTAAGCGGCCCGCAAGCCGGATTGAAAGCGCTGAGAGAACGGTTGTCTCAATTCGATCGCGATACCCTGGTGCAGTTGCTGTCGCAGCGCCAAGACCTCAGCGAGGAACAGATAAATCAGGCGATCGAAAGGAATCAAGCGCGATTTCCGCAAAGTGTTTGACGATCCAGAAGCCGGATTTGAGGCGCTTAAGGAACGTTTGGGTCAATTCGATCGCGGTACTTTAGTAGCTGTAGGGTGCGTCGCCACCCTGAAATCCTCCACAATATCGACAATCTATAAGCGACGCACCTTACTCTCAGCGTTAGCGCAAACAACCTTTTTTTTCCGAACATTTCCACAAAGGACTTGCTTGGTATCAAGCTCATTTTCCGCCACCAATAGATGCACGGCATTTTTTGACAGTAGAAGCAACTCCTACCTATCTCACGCACCGGCTGGCGGCGGAGAGATTGTACGGATGTTTGCCAAAAATCAAGCTGATTGTGAAGAGAGAGTGGATAACTGTTTATAGGGCTCGTCGATCGAGAAAAGCAACCAAGCGATCGCAATTATGTTATGTTAATACTCTATCATTTTCAACCATGGTTTGTTGGCAACATCGGTAGATCGGATGAACAGTAAATTTGATGAATGCTTGCCTCAGGGTGCGATCGCGTCTACTTAGCAGCTAAATAAACTCTGCCGATCTCTTTGAAGAGTTTAAAATATAACAGACCGAAAGCAATTCGATCTGGAACCCCAGAATTCATCGGTAGAGCGAGAAAAAAGCTCCGAATCCTCATCACCAGCCTCCGTATCGATCCGTGGGGTCGCTTTCTTCTATTCTAAAATCTAAAATCGCTTGACTCCCTGATTTTATGTCTGACTTAACTAATTCCGAATTCGATACCTCAAAACCCGATCGCAATGTAGCAGAAATCCTGTCAGAAGTTACCAGTCTGAAACAGGAACTAGAAAAAGTCAAGCAAGAAAAAGCCGACTTAGAAATCATCATAGACGCAATTACAGAACACGGCGATCTCATCGAAAAAGAACTGGAAGCAGACGCTCAAAACGCTAAGCGTGAGAATGAAGAACGCTTCCGACTAATTGGCGAGGTAACTCCGGTAGCTGCGATCGTTTCGCGACTGGCAGACGATCGATTCCTATTTGCCAATGCTGCTGCCAGTTCTTTATTTGGTTGGCCGATCGAACAACAGTTAGAATACTCGTCGATCGACTTTTATGCCGAACCCACAGATCGCGAAAAATTGTTGAAAATTTATACCAAAAATAGCGCGCTGCGCAACTACGAAATCCGCTTAAAAAAGGCAGACGGAACGTTGTTTTGGGGAACAATTTCGATCCAGGAGTTTTCCCTCAACGGGGAAACAGTTCTGCTAAACGCAATTCTAGATATTACCAAACGCAAACAAGCTGAAGTCGAGCGCATTCGGTTCACCCAACAACTCAAAGAAAAAAACACTCAATTGCAGCGCCTGAGCGCTCACAAAGACGAATTTCTCATCGATGTAGCTGAGGAATTTTGCACTCCTCTCGACAGCATAGTTCACCTAATAGAGTCACTTTTAGCGGATGAAGCAGGGAAACTCTCTCAACTGCAACAACGGCAGTTGTCAACTGTTTCCCAAAGCGGACATCAACTGCTCAATTTAGTCAACAATATCCGGGATTTTTCCCAGATCGAGCAGGGAGATATCCAACTGCAAATGCAACCCGTGAACTTACGATCGCTCGCTGATGCAGTGTTCCGTGCCAGCCAAACCCTAGTAGGCGAAAAAAACTTGCAGTTTGTCAATTCTATTCCTGCTGATTTCCCTGCCATCTCTGCCGACGAGCAACGCTTGCAACAGATTCTGCAAAACTCGCTCAATCGCATGACTAAATTCGCAGAATGCAGCTCAATTGAAATTTCCGCTGTGGCACTCGATCGACCAAACAATACAAATACCTATACTCAAATTGCGATTACTGTTGCCGACAGAAATATCTGGATTTCAGAAGCTGAATTAGCAGCTCTTTCTGAGCTATTTCAACAAACAGATCGACTAGCAACAGAACAATCTGAAATCAAAAATCTGGGGTTGAATATCGCCAAACAATTGGTGGAATTGCACGGGGGTAAAATTTGGATTGAATCAGAAATGAGTTGCGGTACTTGCTTTACCTTTACCCTACCCGCGATCGCATTTCCGGCAGCTAATATAGCGATCGCACCCTCTTCTCCCTCACAAATTAGCAAACCGCCCGCTGCACTCCCGACCCTCATCAAGGCTGCACAAGCGACCGCTCCTCAGCAGCCATCCCAGAACAAATTGATGCGGGCGATCGGTAAAATTCCGCTGCGAGTCATCCTGATAATTCCCTTTGTCGTGCAAGTAGTTGGGGCCGTAGGTTTAGTAGGCTATCTATCATTTAGAAACGGGCAAAAAGCAGTTGACAATCTTGCGAGTCAGTTGCGAACTGAAGTCAGCAACCGAGTTTATGAGCGCGTCAAAAGCTACGTCGAAGTCCCTCAACAAGTCAATCAAATTAACTATTATGCCGTGCAACAGGGACTGTTGGAATTTCAGAAACTCGCAGAAGCTGAACTTTATTTTTGGCGGCAAGTTCAAGCTTTCCCTTCAGTAGGTAATGCTGGCTTTGCCAATGCAGAAGGTCAATCTCTCCGCGTCGGTTGGATCGATCGACAATCAACTGCCGAACAACCTCAGATTGCAGAACAGCCGACCCCAGGTGGTGGCGATCTTTACTACCACGACATCGACAAGAATGCCAACCGCGTCAAGCTAGCTAAAACAGTGCCTAACTACGATCCGCGCAACCGTCCTTTTTATACGAGTGCTGTTAAGCAAGGAAAGCCAACTTGGAGCGAAGTTTATATAAATTTTGGCTATAATGTGCTGCAAATAAAAGCGAGCCGACCATTTTATGATGAGAGTGGCAACCTGTTAGGAGTTCTCGCCTCTGAATTAGGAATTAACCAGATTGGTCATTTTTTGCAAACGCTAAAATTTGGTCGTTCCGGGCAAGTATTTATTCTAGAACCGACAGGTGATTTAGTGGCAACTTCAATTAGCACTCAAGCTGTGTTGACGGGAAAAGCCAAAGATTCCAAACGCATTCAAGCAGTAAAAAGCGATAATTTAATCATGCGTTCTAGCGTTACTTTTTTGAACCGTCACTTTGTAAACTTAAAAAATATTCAGCAAAACTATCAATTTGAATTTGCGATCGACGGGCAGCCACAATTTCTCCAAGTTTTTCCCCTGACTGACGAATACGGCTTGAATTGGCTGATTGTAGTAGTTGTTCCAGAATCGGACTTCATGGAACAAATCAATGCCAATAACCGTATCACCGCTCTGCTGTGCGTTGCTACTTTGATTGTGGCAATTACGATCGGCATCATCACTGCTCGTTGGGTTACAGAGCCGCTCGTCCGCCTCAATTTTGCAGCAAAAGATATTGCCGAAGGAGAATGGGACAAAACTTTTGATATCGATCGTACCGATGAAGTTGGACAATTAGCCAAGTCTTTCAAGGACATGGCACAACAACTAAAACAATCTTTTGAAACCTTAGAAACCCACAAAAACTCCTTTGCCCGCTTCTTCCCCCCGGAATATCTCAAATTTCTGAACAAGCCCTACGTAACCCACATCCAATTAGGCGATCACGTCAGCAAAGAAATGGCAGTAATGTTTTCCGACATTCGCTTATTCACCACAATTTCCGAGAAGATGACTCCCCAGGAAATCTTCAGCTTCGTGAACGCCTATTTAAAGCGAGTCTCTCCAGAAATTCACCATCACAAAGGCATTATCGTCAAATACTTGGGAGATGGTTTGATGGCAATTTTTCCCAACAGTGCCGACGATGCAATCCAAGCAGGAATCGCCAAACTCCGAAAAATTAGGGAATACAACCAAGAGCGACAAACTACAGATTATTTGCCAATTAAAATTGGAATTGGCATCCACATTGGTCACGTTATGGTAGGTATGATTGGAGAAGAGAAACGAATGCAGGGCGATGCTATTTCAGATATTGTAAACTTGACCTCGCGTTTAGAAGGATTGACTAAGTTTTACGGAGTATCTATGTTAATATCAGAGCAGGTTTTGCAGAAATTGAACGATCCGAGTCAATACGAAATTCGCTTTCTCGATCGAGCTACTGTCAAAGGCAGAAGCGAGCCAATTTTTGTCTACGAGGTAATGGATGGAGAAGCTGAAGAAGTGAAAGCTCTCAAGTTTCAAACGCGAGCAGATTTTGAGGCGGGATTGGAACACTATTACAGCCAGAGTTTTGCCGATGCAAAACGGTATTTCGAGCAAGTTTTAGCAGTCAATCTTGCGGACAAAACAGCCAAGCTTTATTTAGAACGAGTCAATGTGTTGCTGGAATCTGGGGTTCCAGAAAACTGGGATGGCGTGTGGAATTTCACGCAGAAATAGGAAGAGGGGGAGAAAGGAGGGGAAATTACTCGCTCCCCGATCAAGGCGATGAGTAACCCGGATTTGGTAATATACAGAACTTATACCAAATCCGGGTTTCCCATCCCCGTTATAATTGGTATGGTGCGTCGCTATGAGATCTCCCAATAGCAACGAGAGTTATTCGTAGCGACGCACCCTACATTTACTACATTTACGAGATTATAAAA